>JANPDB010000371.1:0-7993 GCA_031431255.1 Acidimicrobiia bacterium
GTCAGCCTCGATCGCCTCGATATCGATTGCCATCACGACCGCCGACTAGAAGAGGGTGTAGCAGAAGATGTCGACTGTGGGGTCTTGCGATTCCGCTTCGTCGCGCAGCGCGTCGACGATCGCACCGAGCTGCGGACGCAAAGCGTGGAGCCTGATCTCGCCCTCGCCGGCCCACCAGTCGGTGAGCGCATCCACGAGTCGATCCGCGCTGCCGCCTCCCGGGTACTCAAAGGAATCGACGGACATCTTGCCCACGTCGGGGGCGCCGAAGTAGCTCGAGATACCCGCATCTTTCCACCGCGGAAAGTACGGAGGTGCGCCGGCCGCATTCCTCGCCGCCGCCAACGGGCAGAGGTAATCGTCGAACAGCGCGCCCGACAAACGAGTCGACGCAAGGTCATCGTGCAGGTTGTTCTTCTCAGTCGAGTGCATTGTTGTCCCTCCAGTTCTCGTCATCGGCGAAGGCTGGCTGCTCGTCTTTCCAGATGAGACGGTCCTCGAGCACGAGGAGATCGATGCCGGTGCGCATGAAGCAACGATAGGCATCCATGGGTGTGCAGACGATGGGCTCGCTGCGGACGTTGAATGACGTGTTCACAATCACGGGAAGTCCCGTTTTGGCATAGAAAGCTTCGAGCAGACGACGGAACTCAGGGTTTGAGTCGGGACCGACCGTCTGGACCCTGGCGCTGTAGTCCACGTGGGTGACGGCCGGGATGTTGCTTCGTGGGTGATTGACCGCTGCGAGCATGTCGTCGCTGTCCTCTGACCAACCCGGCGTGGCGGTTCGCCGGACCTGGAGCACCGGGGCGGTCACGAGCATGTACGGGCTTTCTCCGTCAAGGTCGAAGTATTCGGCCGCGTGCTCGAGCAACACCGCGGGTGCAAACGGACGGAAGCTCTCTCGGAACTTGATCTTCAGATTCATTCGACTCTGCATCCCAGGCTTCGAAGGATCGCCGAGGATGGATCGAGCCCCGAGTGATCTGGGGCCAAACTCCATTCGGCCGCTGAAGAACCCGACAACCTGTCCGTCGGCCAATGCCCCAGCGATAACGCCAGCGCGCTCATCGGGGTCGACGATGTGAAGGTTCGGCACTTCCTCGCGCTCGAGAAAATCCGCGATCTCATGGGTCGAGAATGCCGGACCCAGGTAGCCACCCTTCATGGAGTCGCGTCCTAGCCGAGCCTTCCGCGGCGCGTGGTGAAGCTCATGGGACACCAACAGCGCGGCGCCGAGCGCTCCACCGGCGTCACCGGCCGCCGGCTGGACGAAGAGTCCGTCGACACCGCTCTCTCGAAGCACACGACCATTCGCCACGCAGTTCAAAGCAACACCACCGGCCATCGCCACAGACCGCGTCCCGGTCAACTCGATTGCGTGAGAAACGAGTTTGAGCACGACCTCTTCGGTCACCGACTGCACCGACGCTGCCAGGTCCATCTCGCGCCGAGTGATCCGCGACTCGGCGATACGAGGCGGGCCGCCGAGGAGTTCCTCGAATCGATCGTTCGTCATGACGGCGGAGTCCAGGTATCCAAAGGCGTCAGTGTTCAGGCGGAATGATCCGTCGTCTTTGATGTCGATGAGCTGCTCTTTGATCAGCGAGGCATAGCGCGGACGGCCATAGGGCGCGAGGCCCATGAGCTTGTACTCCCCCGAATTCACCTTGAACCCGCAGTATGCAGTGAACGCGCTGTAGAGCAAACCGAGCGAATGGGGGTAACGCAGCTCTTCGATGAGTTCGATGCCGTCGCTGTTCCCGAGTCCGAGGGAGCAGGTGGCCCACTCACCGACTCCGTCGATTGTCAGCACCGCAGCCCGTTCGAACGGTGACGGGTAGAAGGCGCTCGCCGCATGCGCCATGTGGTGCGGAGTGACAAACAGCGGTGGCACCATCCCCATACAGCCCTCCAACTGGCGTTCCAGATCCGCTCTGGTGCCGAGCACGCTGCGACATGCCGCGACGAACTGACCGCGACCCGAAGGTGCCACATCGAGAGCATTCTTCGTGATGCGATCAAAGGTCAGCATCGGATTGTCGTAGAACACGACCGCATCCAACTCGGAGGGATCGATGAATCCTTCTTCGAGGCAGTAGTTGATGGCCTTTTGGGGAAACCGCGGGTCGGCCTTCTTCCGAGTAAACCGTTCTTCCTGTGCTGCAGCCACGATGTCGTCATCGCGAACGAGAACTGCCGCCGAGTCGTGGTAAAAGGCCGATATTCCCAGTACTAGCGACATCTCGCACCTCGTGGCGTTTTCGGTCCGCGCTGCGCCGAACGTTCGCTCAGTATGGCCGACGACCACTTTCTCCGTCCATGCTCAGACCGAGAAATGGGCCGTTGTGACTACCGGCGATTGCCCAGCGCCGCCGATCGGCGGATACCCCACGAGCTCACCGCTGACCAGGTACCTCTTCCGACCCTCACCGATCAATGCGACAGCCGACACTCCTGCGGCGAACGCCTGTGGCACCGGGTGGTAGGCCCACGCCTACCGCGCAAACTCAAAGGGGCGTGACGGTATTCGCCGCGGGCGCGTCAGAGATCGGCTCGAAGGAATTCGCTGAGCGCCTCGATGTACGACGCGAAGTTCTCCCGCCTGACGTTGTGACCCGCGCCCTCGATCGAGCGGGTTGTGAAGTTCGGGTTCATTCGAGCCAGTCGATCGGCGAGCGCCGGGGTAAGGATCCCGTCGCGCTCCGGGTCACCGTGAATCAGCAGTGTCGGGCAGGTGATCCGATCGATCAGACGCGTCCACTGCACGACGCCTAGACCAGCGGCCGCTTCGACGCGCATCTGGCGTTTCGAACTCACCCAGTCGGGCCGGTCGAGGTGATGCCATGAAGGATGCTGCTCGAGCCCGAACTGGCCGATCTCATCGTCGGTCATGTCGGCAAGCGAGACCACCCACGAGCGGACACCATCGAGACGGCGTTGCGCGTTTGGCTCGGGTTCGACCTCGGTTTCGCGCCATGGTGGATCCTCGAGAGCAAGACGCGCCACGAGATCGGGATAGCGAGCTGCCATCTCCGCCGCAGTGGCCGCCCCGATCGAGTGCCCGACCACCGCAGGTCGTTGTAGCGCCAGCCCGACGACGACCGCGGCCAGATCGTCGGCCATCTCCGACACTCCGACGGCAGCCGTGGATGACCTGCCATGGTTGCGAGCGTCGACCATCACGACGTCGAAGTCGCCTTCGAGTGCTTGCGCCGTCCGCCTCCAACACAACCCGTTGTCGCTGAATCCGTGAGCCAGCACGACCGGCGGTTGTTCACCGCGACCCGAGCGGTAGTAGTGAACGCGAGCGCTCCCGGCCTCGATGTCGCCCTCGGCCCAACTACCCTTCCGAACGGTCGTCATACTGTCTCCAGTCTGCCCTTCCGAGTCGACCAAGACGAAAGCTCAGCGAACACAGACGCCGGGACGACGACCACTTGTGACGGCGTCCGGACACGCAATGGGACCTTCGGCCCTGGTCAGATTCGGCGATCCCAGTACCGTGATGCCATGGCTGTTACTGCCAACGAAGTCAACGCTCTGGAGGCACGAGCCCAGGCGCTCGTGCAGGACCTGACACTGGGTTACGACCAGAAGCTGCGCCGGCTCGCCGCTCTCGCCACCCAGATGCTTCCGTACCCGGTCCTGTCCGAGGCGTGTGCCGACGCGCTCGCCGCCCGCGTGATCTGCGACATGTACGAAGGGAATGCGCCCTTCACCGCGCGCTACATCCTCCCGGACTACGAGAAGGCACTCCGCCAGGGACTGGCGCACCTCGAGTTGCCGCCGCCGACCGATCTCGATGACGCACTCTCGTTCCTGCAGATCATGTATTCGCACGTGCCCAGCGTGACGACCTACCCCGTGTACCTGGGCGACCTCGACAAAGTGCTGGCGCGATTCATTGGCGACACGGTGACCGACGCCGCCCTTGATGCCAAACTTCGCCGCTTCTGGATCGCTATCGACCGAATGCTGCCCGACGCCTTCGTGCACCTCGACCTCGGCCCGCACGACAGTCGCATCACGCGTTCGATCCTGCGGGTCGAACGGTCGCTTCGCCAGTCCGTTCCGAACATCACGCTCAAGGTCGACCCGACGATCAGCCCCGACGATCTGATCGAAGACGCAGTACGCACCGTGTTCGAAACGGGCAAGCCGCACTTCGTCAACCACCCGATGATGGTCGGCGACCACGGCGAACGCTACGCCGCAGTCAGCTGCTACAACTCGCTGAAGATCGGCGGCGGCGCCCACACGTTGGTGCGCATGAACCTGAAAGAGGTGGCGCGGCGCCACACCGGCAGCATCGGCGCGTTCCTTGCGTCGACGCTCCCCCACTGCGTGGAGCTCACAGCGGAGCTGGCCGAGGCCCGCATCCGCAGCCTCGTCGAGCAGCAGCGGTTTTTCGACAGCCACTGGCTGGCGGTCCAAGGGCTGATCGACATCGACCGCTTCTCGGCGATGTTCGGTGTCTTCGGTCTGGCCGAGTGCGTGAATCTCCTGATGGCGGCCGACGGTCGCGACGGCGCCCGCTACGGTCACGACGACGCGGCCGACTCGCTGAGCCGCCGGATCGTCGAGCGCGTTGCCGAGTTGGTGGCGGCCCGCCCGATGCCGTACTGCGAAGGTGGCAACGGCCGCTGCTTCCTGCACAGCCAGGGCGGCATCGACCTCGACATCGACGTCACCGCTGGTACCCGCATTCCCGTCGGCGACGAGACAGACATGCTCCGCCACATCACCACCTGCGCCCCCCACCATCGCTTCTTCGCGGCCGGCATCAGCGACATCTTCCACGTCGACGAGACGGCGGTGCGCAACCCGCAAGCTGTCGTCGACATCATCCGTGGCGCGTTCGCCGCCGGCATGCGCGATTTCACTTTCAACCTCGACGGCAACGAGTTCGTGCGCATCACCGGCTACCTCGTGCGCAAGAGCGACCTTGCGGCGATCGCCGCCGACGGCGGCGCTCGCCACAGCAGCGACTACCTCGCTGCGGGGAGCGAGAACGCCTACCACCTCACGCAGCGAGCGGTGAAGCGCATCGGCTGCCACGAGCGCGACCCCCGCTGACGGCCCGCCGGTACGGACGGACGCGATGAAGGGCTTCGTGGCCGACACGATTGCGTTCAGCAACGTCGACGGCCCCGGGAACCGCTTCGTCGTCTTCCTGCAGGGCTGCAACTTCGATTGCGTGGCCTGCCACAACCCGCAGACGATCCCCGTCGCCACCGGCGAGCACTTCGCGATGGAGCTCGACGGGTTGCTCGCTTCCATCCGACGGGCCGCACCGTTCCTCAGCGGCGTCACCGTTTCCGGTGGCGAGGCCACCCAGCAGACCCCGTTCGTGCACACGCTGTTCAGTGCGATCAAGACCGATCCTGTCCTGTCACGACTGACCTGCTTCGTCGACTCGAACGGGGCGTGCGGACCCGAGACGTGGACATTGCTGTCACCGGTGATGGACGGGGCGATGATCGACCTCAAGTGCCTCGACCCGCGGATTCACCAACAGATGACCGGCCAGCCCAACGACGACGTGCGAGCGAGCATCGAACAGCTCCACCGGCTCGGTCTGCTCTACGAGGTTCGCCTACTGATCCTGGCCGGAGTCAACGACGACGCCAACCTGATCGGCCGCACCGGGCAGTGGCTCGCAACCATCGACCCGAACATGCGGGTGAAGGTAATCGGGTTTCGTTCCCACGGCGCCCGGCCCCACACGCCGACGTTGATCGAGCCGGGCTCCGACGCGCTGGCCGCGATCGCGTCGCAACTCCGGGCCGCCGCCGCGTTTGACGTCTGCGTCATCTGATCTGGACGACAGAGTCCCAGATCTCGCCATGTTCAGCTGTAGATCGCCAACCAGATGGCGATGTAGTGGCAGATGGCCGCAACGATCGTGCAGAGATGGAACACCTCGTGGTAACCGAAGACCGTTGGTGACAGCCGGGGTCGACGGGTTCCATACGCAACGGCGCCGAGCGAGTAGAAGGCTCCGCCGACAGCGATGAGGACCAGCGCGGCGTAGCCGGCCTGGCGGGTCAGATCCGGAATCACAAAAACTCCGGCCCAGCCGAGCGAGAGGTACGCCACGACGTTCAGCCACCGAGGCGCCGGAACAACCTCCAGGGACAGCAACAGACCGACCAACGCGCCGACCCAGACGACGAGGAGGATGTTGCGGGCCGCTGAAGGTGACAGCGCGAGGACCGACATGGCCGTGAACGTCCCGGCGATGAAGACGAAGATCATGGAGTGATCAAGTCGGCGCATCCGTGCCCGACCGGCCCGGCTCCAGCTGCCGCGGTGGTAGGTGGCACTGATGGCGAACAACCCCACCACGGTGCATGCGTACACCCCCGTTCCGATACCGGCTCCAAGTCCGCGGTGGACCGAGGCCATCACCACAAGCGGAACACCGGCGAGCGCCGCGACGACCGCCGCCCAAGAATGCATCACCCCGCGCCAGCGCGGCTTCGGCATAGTCGGTGCCGACGCGTTGCCGCTCACTCGCTCGGGCAACACGGCGGAAGCCATGCCTTCAGCGTACCGGCGTCGACATCTCCGTCGCAGAGACGTCCGGGGCGTCGCGCCGGGGGTCTTTCGGCCCTTTCTGCGGTCCGATCCACCCGTTGAGATTCACATATGAGGGGGTTGCGCTCTACGTTTGTACGGTGACCAAGAGTCCCGGCAATTCCACCGCCACCGAAGACCGGGTTGAGCAGCCCGAGCACCGGCTCACGACCGCGCCCAGTTGCCTGTTGAGGCTCGCCGAAAGCCGGGCCATCTTCGAAGCCGGGGCCTTCGCCGCGTCGTCACCGATGCTGCGGCTCCTCGGACGTGGTGACAACCATCCCGTCCTGGTCCTTCCCGGCTTCACCGCCGGCGATAGTTCGACCGTTGCGCTGCGTTGGACGATCCGTTCGCAGGGATACTGGGCCCACGGGTGGAACCTCGGGGTCAACATCGGGCCGACGGACCGGATCTTCGACGGCATCCACGACCGACTCGCTCAACTCCACGAGCGGCACGGCAAGCCGGTCAGCATCGTCGGCTGGAGCCTCGGCGGTATCTACGCGCGCGAGTTGGCGCGAGACAACCCCGGAGCCGTCCGCCAGGTCATTACGCTCGGCAGCCCGTTCCGACTCACCCTCGTCGATCGTTCGTCGATCTCCGCGCTCGTCGACCGCCTCTCCCCGACCTGGAGCGACGAAGTCCTCCGACTCGCCATGGACGAAGCCGACAAGCCGCCCCTCTCGGTTCCCTCTACCGCCATCTATTCACGGACCGACGGCGTGGTGCGCTGGCACGCCTGCATCGACACGGTCTCGGAATACCACGAGAACATCGAAGTGCGAGGCAGCCACTCCGGCCTCGGTTTCAACCCGGCGGTGCACTACGCGATCTCCGACCGCCTCGCCCAGCCCGTCGACGACTGGCGCCCGTTCAAGGCTCCGATCGTGGCCCGCTCGATGTTCCCGAAGCCGATCAGTTGGGACGACGCCCGCAATCGCCGAACCACGGGCAAGGCACGCACCGCGTAAGCGACCTGAGCGTCCGCGGAGCCGGATCTGGCCTCGACCATCGGGGCGGAGTGAGACGAACGACGATCCGATCGGTATCGTCGTCGCATGGCAACGCCCGTCAGTGAACTGGACCTTCCCCTTGTCGGCCTCATGGCGGCGACAAGCCGCGAAGAGCGGGAGGCGATGATCCTCGACGCGCAGAAGAAACACTGGTTGGCGAAGACCCCCCTCGGCTATCTGGTCACGCGATACGACGATGTGGCTCTTCTGTTGCGCGACCGTCGCTGGCACCAACTGGCCAAGCTGATCGCCCAACTCAACGGCATGGAAAACGAGATGAAGGATCGCCGAACGTCGATCCTTACGGCCGAGGGCGAGGAACACACCCGTCTGCGCCGACTCGTAGCGCCCGCGTTCTCCCCCCGCTCCGCCGATCGTCTGCGCCCGTTCATGCGACA
>JANPDB010000372.1:0-2556 GCA_031431255.1 Acidimicrobiia bacterium
ACCGCGGCCGCGCCGTCGGAGATCTGCGACGATGTGCCGGCGGTGTGGATGCCGTCTTCGAGGACGGGCTTGAGGGCAGCGAGCCTCTCGAGAGACGTGTCGCGGATTCCTTCATCGACGCTGATCGTCGTGGTCTCACCCGTCGGCTTTCCGTCGGCGTCGAGCACCGGCGCCTTGATCGGGGCGATCTCCCGTTCGAACCGGCCCTCGGAGCGCGCACGTGCGGCGCGCACCTGGCTCTCGAGCCCGAATGCGTCGGAGTCGGCCCGAGTGATCCCCCACTTCTTGGCGATCCGCTCCGCGCCTTCGAACTGGGAGGTCATCTCGTAGTGGCCGTAGTAGCTCTTGGGGATGGCCCGGCCCGGGCCGGCCTTGACACTGGAGCCGAGCGGGATGCGGCTCATGGACTCGACACCACACGCCAACACGACATCACACGCGCCGGACGCGATGAGACCTGCGCCGAGGCTCGTCGCCTGCTGCGACGATCCGCACTGGCTGTCGATCGTGGTTCCCGCAACGCCCAACGGCAGTCCGGCGGTGAGCCAAGCCGTGCGGGCGATGTTGAACGACTGCTCACCGACCTGCGACACGTTGCCGGCGATCACTTGGTCGACGAGCGAGGGGTCGATCCCGCAGCGGGCGATCGCCGCAGTGACGACCGAACCGAGAAGGTCGGCCGGGTGCATGGTGGAGAGCCCTCCGCCCCGACGTCCGATGGGCGAACGAACGGCTTCAACAATCACAACGTCGGTCATGGTCTGCTCCTGGTCGGGCGCCTGGTGGTGAGGCCAGCCGGGCTGGGCTGGGCCGAATCGAACCTATGGGTTCGCGTCGGAGTCCGCCAAAGCAACGCCGACCCGGGCACGCGCCGAGACGACGGGAAGGGGTGGTGAACGGGGTTCTCACGGGCGACGCGCGTGGGCCGTTCGCCCCATTTTTGGCCTGCAGATGCCCTTTTCGGCCACTCTGAGTGGTCTTTCAGTCGTGAGGCGGCGTACGGTGTCGAGCAGTGATTCCGAATGCATCCACGAAGGCAGGGCCGCTGATGCGCACACCGACGCGTCGCCGGCGGGTCGGCGCGGTCGCGTTCGCCCTGGCGGTATGCGTGGCGGCCGGTGTATCGGGCGCGGAGGCCGCACGAGCCCAGCGTTCGGCGACCCGACAGGCGTCGATCGGCCAGGGAGTGCAGTTAGTCCGTCCGTTCATCGTGGAGGCCCCGACGGCGGCCACGACGCGCGAGTTCGATCGCGGCGCCGCCGCCCTGACGCTCGTGCGCCTGCGCGCGCAGGACGTATTCCCGGGCTGGACCATCGCCTTCCGGCCGGCGCGGCCGGGGCTGCTCGGCATGACGCTGGTGAAGGCCCGGAGGGTCGAGATCTACGTGCGGCTCGACCGGCCGATCGGCGGCATCGCCCACGACATCGCCCATGAATTCGGCCACGTGGCCGACGTGATGCTGAACAACGACGATCAGCGACAGGCCTACCTCGACTTGCGGAACCGGCCGGCCGGCCCCTGGTGGACCTGCAATGGTTGCGGCGATCTGCAGGTCGGTGCCGGTGACTTTGCGGAGACCTTCGCTCTCTGGGCGGCTCCGGCGTATCGCTTCTACTCGGAGTTCGCCCCGAAGCCGACGGACGCCGAGCTCGATGTGTTCGGCTCGCTTCTTCCGGCGGCGGTCGTCGCCGCAGCGACCCCGCGGGCCGCCTCCGACGGCGACTCGCCGAGCGCCGTCGTGCCGCTCGGCGCAGTCGGCACCGCGGTATGACCTGACCGTCACGCCGACGGCCGGGAAGCGGCGATGCGGCGACTCGGTCGCCACGGGCTCACGCAGCTTGGCGGTCGAGCGAACGCTCGGCCGCGAGGCGGAGCGCTTCGCGTGCTGCCGCAATGCCGCGACGGCCGACTTCCCGGGTCGACGCGTCGAGCGTGAAGTTGGAGCTGGAGTCGTCGGAGAGAAGGACGAGCTGGTTCGTACGCATGCATGCAGTGTGCCGAGGGGGGTGTGACAATCGGGTCCGCCGATTGCTGTGACTCCGGTCACATGTACGGCATTCGCTCTACGCTTGACACCATGACTGCACGACTCGGCATGACCATCCCCTTCGACGGCGTCAGCCTGGCCGATCAGCGCGAGTGGATCGTCGAGCTGGAATCGCTCGGCTACCGCGACGTCTGGTCGGCCGAGGCGAACGGCAGTGACGGATTCACGCCTCTCGTGCTTGCGTCGCAGTGGGCTCCCACCTTGCGACTCGGGTCGGCGATCATCCCGGCGTACACGCGTGGGCCGGCCCTCCTGGCGCAGACCGCGGCCAGCCTTGCGGAGACCGCGCCAGGGAGATTCGTGCTGGGCATCGGTACATCGTCGAACGTCATCGTCGGGCAGTGGAACGGCATTCCGTTCGAAAAGCCCTATGCCCGGGTCCGGGACACGGTCCACTTCCTGCGCTCGGCGTTCGCCGGCGAGAAGATCGACCACGCGTATGAGACCTTCACCGTGAAGGGTTTCAAGCTTGGACGCCGTGTCGATCAACCGCCGCAGGTCATGATCGC
>JANPDB010000373.1:0-1997 GCA_031431255.1 Acidimicrobiia bacterium
CGGGCCGCCCCGACCGCCGCCCCGTGACATGCCGCCGAGCCGATCCACACCACGAAGAACCCCGATCGGAGGAGCTGCTCTGCCACAAGCGGTCCGATGATGAACCCCAGATAGACCGCCACCGAGAGACGGGCAACGGCCTTCGTCTGTTCATCGGCCGGAGCGAGTTGGGTGGTCAACGACAACGCGGCCGTGTAGAAACACGCGCCGACCGCTCCTGCGGCGAACCGAAGACCGGCCACGATGTACGGCGAGTTCGCCCAATGCAGAGCAACAATGAGCGCCCCCATCACGAGGGGAGGCCAGAGGAGCAGGAGCCGGGCGCCGGATCGATCGAGGAAGCGACCGATAAACGGCCGGGAAATGAGTGCAGCAACGAAGAAAATCGTCGCGGCGAACCCGGTGAGTGCACGGGACGCACCCAGTTCGTCGCGTAGGTAGCGCGGCACCGACCCGATCGCCACACCAGTGGCCAGGAACTGCAGGAACACGGCGAGGTCGAGCCGCGCGGTGGGCCGCGCCCAGTATCCCCTCACCACGGCGGAAGGACTAACGCGCCTCGACGAACGCGCCGAGTCCATCGACGAGCGCGAGCACCGAGGCGAGTCCGCGGGACGAACCCGTGGGCGCGTGCGGAAGCAGGAATGTGCGTACGCCGGCAGTGACCCCGAGCGCGTCGTTCACGTGGTTGTCACCGACCATCAGCGCGCCCGAGGCCTCGGCCCCCAGAGCTTCGAGTGCCACGTCGAACAACAACGGGCCGTCGGCCTTGAGCGCGCCATGGCGATACGAGAGGACGAACACGTCGATGAACGAATCGAGACCGTGATGTTCGAGCAATGGTTCGAGCGCGAACGCAACGTCGGAGATGATCGCGATCTTCAGTCCTCGTTCTTTGGCCCCTTCGAGAAACGCGCGGGTGTCCGCATACGGGACCCATCCTTCCGGCCCGGTCTCATGTGCGTAGAGCGCGTCGGCCAACCCCGGTGCTCGTTCGTCGAGCGCCGACCACAGGTCGGTCCAGCACACCTGGTGCAGCTCCGGTGTTCGGTCACGGCCTTTGCCGATCTCCGCCGGAGTTCTCGACGCCACTCGTGCCTCTTCCCACAGACGGGTCGCGTCGTCGAGCGCGACCGCCGACCCGTGAGCCGCCGCCCACGAGACGATGAACGACGGTGACGATGCAGTGTCGAAGAGGGTGTGGCCGAAGTCGAGGAGCAGCGTGTCGATCGACGGTGCTACAAGCACGATTCGAGCTACGCCATCTTCTGCTGGAGGCGTTCGTTGAGCGCCTCGAGGAAATCCTCGGTGTGGAGGAACGGGGTGTCCTTCGAGACGAGCAACGAGAGGTCCTTCGTCATCTGACCGGACTCGACCGCTTCGATGCAGACCTTCTCCAACGTGTGGGCGAAGTTCGTGACCTCGGGTGTGCCGTCCATCTTCCCCCTGTAGGCCAGGCCCTGTGTCCAGGCGTTGATCGAGGCGATGGGATTGGTCGAGGTCTTGTTGCCCTTCTGGTGCTCGCGGTAGTGCCGCGTGACGGTGCCGTGGGCTGCTTCCGCCTCAACCGTCTTGCCATCGGGAGTCATAAGTACGCTTGTCATCAGGCCTAGCGAACCGTATCCCTGGGCAACGGTGTCCGACTGCACGTCGCCGTCGTAGTTCTTGCACGCCCACACGTAGCCGCCCTCCCACTTCATCGCACACGCCACCATGTCGTCGATGAGACGGTGCTCGTAGGTGAGACCGGCCTTGTCCATATCGGCCTTGAACTCGGTTTGGTAGATCTCCTCGAAGAGGTCCTTGAACTGACCGTCGTAGGCCTTGAGGATCGTGTTCTTCGTGGAGAGGTAGACCGGCATGTTGCGGTCGAGTCCGTAGCGCAGCGATGCCCGGGCGAAGTCGCGGATCGAATCGTTGAAGTTGTACATCCCCATGATCACGCCGCCGTCCGAGCCGAAGTCGGCCACCTTCAACTCGACCGGAGCGCCACCGTC
>JANPDB010000374.1:0-2646 GCA_031431255.1 Acidimicrobiia bacterium
TCGCCATGCCGATGTCGGCCGCGCGTAGCGCCGGAGCATCGTTCACGCCATCGCCGGTCATACCGACGATCTCGCCATTCGTCTTCAGCGCGCGTATGAGCTGGAGCTTCTGCTCAGGGACCATCCGAGCGAACACGCAGACCGTGCGAACGCGACGCGCCAGCTCTTCGTCCGACATCACGGCGAGCTCAGGTCCGGTGATGCAGCCCGAGGCATGGTCCAGGCCGATCTCGCGGGCGATCGCGAGCGCGGTGCCGGGATAGTCGCCGGTGATCATGACGGTGCGGACACCGGCACTGGCGCACTCGGCCACCGCGTTGGCGACCCCGGGCCGCACGGGATCGTGCAGACCGACAAGCCCGAGGAACTCGAAGTCGAAATCGTGCTGCTCGGTCGGCAGGCTCTCGGAGCGGTCGAAAGAGGCTCTCGCCACCCCGAGCACTCGCTGTCCGTTGGCCGTAGCTCTTTCGACGGCTTCGGTGAGACCCGCCATCGCCTCGGGTCCGAGGTGGCAGAGGTCGCCGATCGCTTCGGGGGCGCCTTTGGCCGCCACAACGTAGCGACTGCTGTCGGGCGAGCGCCACACGTGCGACAGCGCGAGGAGAGACTCCGAAAGTGCGTACTCCCGAACAATCGACCAGTCAGCGTGCACGTGCTCGGTCTGCGACAGGTAGCGATCGCCGAGGACGCGGAACGCCTTGTCCATGGGGTCGAACGGATCGATCGGTGACGCGAGCACCGCGAACTCGGCCAGCGTGTGGAACTCCTCGGGCAGCACCTCGTCCGTGAGCGAGTGCGTGGCTCCATCGGCGATGAGCTCGCGAACCGTCATCGAGTTCATGGTGAGGGTGCCGGTCTTGTCGACGCAGATCACCGTGGCCGACCCCAGCGTCTCGATGACCGGGGCTCGTCGGGTGAGGACGTGGCGCTTCGACATCCTCCACGCGCCGAGGGCCATGAAGACCGTGAGGACCACGGGAAACTCCTCGGGCAGCATCGCCATGGCCGTGGCGATCCCGGCCAGCAGGCCCTCGAGCCAACCTCCGCGCATCGCCCCGTAGGCCACCACGACGATGGCCGCAGCGCTGAGCCCGATCACCGCCACCACTCGGACGAGCCGATCGATCTCGCTCTGCAGGCGCGTCCGCTCCGGCTCGATCGTGCGCAGTGCCGTGCCGATCCCCCCGAGCTCGGTAGCAGCGCCGATCGCCGCAACGCGGGCTATCCCCCGGCCCTTGACCACGAGCGTGCCGGTGAACAGCCACGGTGTGTCGTCACCTCCCGGCGGTCCCATCGCGTTTCCCCCATCGGTTCCGTCTCCGCTGGCAGTTCCTGACGGCAGGTCGGCCGACGACTTCCGCACCGGCACGGACTCGCCTGTCAGCGCGGACTCGTCGACCGACAGATTGATCCCTTCGAGGAGCACAGCATCACCGGGAACGCGGTCACCCTCCGAAAGCAGCACGAGATCGCCTCGAACCACATCACGTCCGGCGATGCGTTCCTGGTGACCGTCACGAATGACGAGAGCCCTGGGCGAGGAGAGGTCGCGGAGTGCTGCGAGCGCGTTCTCCGTCTTGTGCTCCTGGTAGATCGAGATGCCGATGACCACCAGCACGAACGACATCAGGATTATGCCGTCGAGCGGCTCGGCGAGCAGGAAGTTGACCGTGCCGGCTCCGAGGAGGAGCAGCAGCATCGGCTCGCGCACGACGTCCCAGGCTTGGCGCGCAAGGTTGCGCTTCATGGCCACCGGAAGCTCGTTGTACCCGTCGGCCGCAATGCGCCGAGCAGCCTCGGCCGATGACAACCCCTGGAGGAGGGCGGCTTCCGTCGCGTTCACGTTCTCGTCGGCGCCGGGTAGGTGATGGTTGCTCTCGTTCCACCACTGGGCGACGCTGTCAGGGTGAGATCGCCACGGTCGGCCCGGGCCAGCTTGCGGGCGATGGGCAGGCCGAGACCGCTGCCCGAGAGCTCGGTTCTCCGGTTGTCGGCGCGCCAGAGCCGATCGAAGGCGTGTCGCCGCTGCTCGTCGGTCATGCCCCGTCCTTCATCGTCAACGCAGATCGTGAGCTCGCCGTCGATCGTGGTGGTCGACACCCGAATCGCGGAGCCTGCCGGAGAGGCGTCCACCGCGTTGGCGAAGAGGTTGTCGAGGATCTGGGCCAACCTGTCGGCCTTCACCTCTGCGAGCAACGGCGCGCTCGTCTCACCGACCAGACTGATCTCTCGCTCGTCGGCGAGGGCCGACCACGCGTCGACGCGATCGGCAATCGTGACCTCGAGATCGACGAGGCCGGCCGCCGACTCGGGTCGGTCCGGTCTCGCCAGTTCGAGCAGACCGTCGATGATGCGGCTCAGCCGACTCAGCTCGTCGACCGCGGCATCGACCTCCTCGGCGAGGCGGTCAGGCGGCGCATACGCAAGGGCCTCGACTCGGAGCCGCGCCGCAGTCAGCGGGCTGCGGAGTTGATGGCTGGCATCGGCCACGAACGCGTCCTGGGCGGTGATCAATTCCTCGATGCGCCCGGCCATCGTGTTGAAATCAGCGCCCAGGGCCCGAACCTCGGGAGCTCCGTACTTCGTGGGCGCGCGCGTGCGCAGGTTTCCCTGCCCGAACGCCTGCGCCGTTTGACGCAGGGCGAC
>JANPDB010000375.1:0-8459 GCA_031431255.1 Acidimicrobiia bacterium
GACAGCCCGTTTACGACCCGTGCCACCGGGATACAGGACCGAGATGAGAACGATCGACCTCGGAACCTCGTTCACCGTCGTCGCTACTGCTCCGACGGCGACGTTTCTCCGCGTTCGGCCGAGCGACGCCGACGTCATGGAAAGCAGCCTGATCCTCACGGATCAGTTCGGGACCCAGCACGTCACGGTCACGGAACCTGACTGGCCCAACAATGGCGCGGCACGGGCACAGTCTGTCGATCGTGTCGTTCTTCCGAGCGGAGCGAGCACCATCACCTATGCAGCCACCGTCGCCGTGCCCGACGTTCTTGATCCGATGCCGGCCGACCTTCATGCGCCGAGCGCGGCAGAGACCCGGCCCGAGCACCTGTGGTGGCTTCAGCCCTCGAGGTACTGCCGACCCGACGAACTGGGCCAGGAGGCGTGGGAGCGATTCGGCCGAGACATCACTCCCGACCGGCCGGCGACCGGCGCAACTGTCCGCAATATCTGTTCGTTCGTCAATGAAGAAATGGCATTCGCCTACGGTTCAACGACGCCGGTTACCGGAGCAACCGAAGCCTGGGCGCAGCGCCGCGGGGTGTGCCGCGACTTCAACCACGTGGCCGCCAGCTTCTGCCGCGCGTTGAACATCCCCACGCGCTATGTGTTCGGCTATCTCCCCGACCTGGGAGTCGCCGCGAGCGAGGCTCCGATGGACTTCTGCGCCTGGATCGAAGTGTGTCTCGACGACGCATGGTGGACATTTGACGCTCGGGTGAATGAGCCTCGCGTCGGCCGCGTCGTTGTGGGCCGAGGACGAGACGCCGCCGACGTTCCGATGATCAGCACGCTCGGAGCGACGCTACTCACCGACTTTGTCGTTCGGGCCTCCGAACGCCTTCCGCAAGAGCGCTCGACCCCCTGAACCAATGCAGCGCCGACGACGCCACAATGCGTCGACCGGCATTGCTCAGACCGATGGTCCCGACGACCCCGATGCGTAGACAGCAGGAGGTTCATGGTGGAGGATGTCCTGGACCACGCGCCACGACTCCGCCACGACGTCGATTCGACTGAACCATCGACGGTCACCCCTGGACGCATCCTCGAAGACACAGGCATACGCAGCCGTCTGGTTGTGCGAGACACTATCCAACGCTGACGAGAGCTCGGCTCGGACCTCGTCGACGGGGCAGACAATGGGTAGTCCCTGCAGATGCAGAGTCACCGACTGTTTCGGAGCCAGGTCGATGACAAGCTGGTTTCGTTCATCGCGTGCACCGCACAGAGACTCCGCGCGCGTTGCCCGAAACGAGATGCTCACCGAAACCCTGTTGTCGGCGAGCGCCTTGCCCGAGATCAGCGTGAACAGGACGTTTCGCCAACGGTCGTTGTCAATGCGCACGGTCGCTCGCACATACGTCTCCGTCGTCGACAACGGGTTCACTCCTTGGGTGTCGAGGTATCCGTCGTACTGCCCGAGCACCACGTCATCGGTTCGAAGTGTTGCCACCGATCGAAGGAGGTCGTGGCGAGCATCGTTCAGCGCATCGGCCGTATCGGACACTGGGGTTTCCATCGCAACGGCGGTGAGAAGTTGCAGCACATGATTCTGAATGGTGTCGCGAATGGTTCCCGCCGAGTCAAAGAATTCACCCCTCCCCTCGATACCGAGCTCTTCGGCCATCAGGATTTCGACCGACTCGATGCAATCACTCTCCCAGAGCGCGTCGAGCGCCGCATTGCCCTGACGGGCGAAGGAGAGCTGTTGTACCAAGGTCTTCTCGAGATAGTGATCGACGACATAGATCTGGGGCGGCGAGAGTGTTGCTTCCAGGTCGGCATGCAGTTCCAACGCAGAGCGAAGATCGAACCCAAACGGCTTCTCCACCAGTAATCGAACGCGAGACGCAAGGACGCTCTTTCCGAGACCCTTGGCAATCTCTGCAAACGCCGTCGGCGGGACGGCGAGGTAGCACAGCACCACCTCATCGTCCCCCACCAAAGCAGCTACCGCTTCGTAGGTCTCAGGCTCGTCGTAGTCTCCCTTCACGTACGCGAGCGATTCCACGAAAGCCTCGAGGACGTTGCCGTCTGCATCGTTCACTTCTGAAACCGCCTCGACCGCCGCACGGCGGAGGTCAGACGTCGCCCAGTCGGATCGGCCCACTCCCACGACACTCCGGAACGGCCGCCCGGCGTACGCAAGTTCATAGAGGGCCGAGAAGATCTTCTTCCGAGCGAGGTCGCCGGTGACGCCGAACACCACGAGCGGCGGGCGGTTCGCTCCAACGTTCATGTTCCGTACCTACCCGACGAGCCTCACATCAAACACCGCGATCGATCCTCGCTGGCGCGTGATGTTTCGTTTCATCCCGCAGGGGTATCCGAAATAGGTCCTGGAGATGTACTCCAGGCGGAAAACAAAGGACATCCCATGGGACTCTCCGTGAGCATCTTGCTGATCGCCATTGGCGCCATCCTGAAGTGGGCGGTCACCGCCTCTACCTCCGGAATCAATCTGCAGACCGTTGGCATGATTCTTCTCATCGTGGGCATCCTCGGCGCGGCGCTCAGCCTTGCGTTCTGGTCAAGCTGGGGCGGCTTCTCACGCAATCCCCGCCTGCGCAACGCTGAAGGCCCGTACTAGGACCGCAGCCATCTGACATCGTGCGTCTGACACCCCCGGTCAGACGCACGATGTGACCGCGTTTGCGCAGCGCTGAGCATTGCGCGGACCTGCGTGGAAGTGCGCGGAGCTACGGGTCCGGTACCACCCCGGTGCTGGCGCGTTCTCGGATCCGACCGGCAACGACCTTCACCGCACCGACCACGGGAACGGCGATCATCGCTCCAGGAATGCCAAGAGCGGCCCCTCCCACCAGAGCAACAATCATCGTGGCCGCCGGCGACATCGATACCGCCTTGCCGATGACTGCGGGTTGGATGACGTGATTTTCGAACTGTTGGTACGTCAAGAAGTAGACCAGGCACGCAAGACCGACCGTGGGGCTGGTGACGAAACCCAGTGCAACGAACACCACGCCACCCAACAGGCCGCCCACCTGCGGAATCAGGTTCGTCAGGGCAATCCAGACTGCTGCGAGAGGTGCGAGGACGACGCCAAGCGTGAGTCCAACCGAAGCTGCCATCACTCCTGCGAGCAACGCCACGAGAAGCGATCCAGCGAAGTACCGTCCGACGACATCGACAACGAGCACGCTGGACTGGTCAAACATACGTCTCCGACGTGGCGCCATGACGCGCCGGACCGACCGGATGAGTCGAGGCCCATCTATGACCAAAGACAACGCCAGCAGCACGACGACCGTCGAAGTCACCAACGTGTCCACGGCGCCAACGACGGCCGTGCTCATCCGGGCACTATCACGACCGAGGTTTGCCGGCAGGTCGCGGAGCCATCGCTGAACACTCTCCCCAACGTCGGCGCCGCGAAGGCGACTGCCCACGAGAGGGATCTCGTCGAGTCGTTCGGTCAATCGCGGTAACTCCCGGCCGAATGACTGTGCCTTGTTGGCAAACGCTGGGGTAAGCACCAGCCCGGCTGCGGTCAGGACGAGCAGCATTGCCACGCCAACTGCGGCCACTGCCACGCCGCGATTTCCGTGCAGCCGGCGGGCAATCGGTCCGACGATCCGCTCCATGGCGAGCGCGAAAACGAACGCGATGAGCACGAGGACCGCCGTTCCGTGTACAGACCGGACCGCAGAAATCGTTACCCGAGCGCCAATCGTCACGGCTCCGGCTCCGAGGAAGCCCGCGGCCATCGTGGTGGAGGGACGTTCCGTATTCGACTGGTCTCGGGTCGGCGCTTCCAACTCGGGGTGGTTGCAAGACCATCGGTCGTTGAGCTTGACGAACTCAGCCCACAGCGCCGAGATGAATGCCGCTACCGCGACGCCGCACAACGCAGTACCCAGCCCGCCGACCTCGAAGCCGCCGACAAGCGCGACAGTTCCGATGACCGGTCCCATATCGAGCATGCCCCTGCTGACCCAGCGTCTATGGATGATCCGATCTGCGATCGAGACCGCCGCAACGACGACCAGACTGAGCCAGAGTTCAGGTCCGTGGACGATACCGAACAGGGCTCCGATCCCGACGAGTGCGGCAACGGGACCGACGCCCGGCACGATGGATGCGAACGCGAACACTGCGCCGAAGACGGTGGCTCCGGGAACGGAAAGAATCGAAAACGCTCCGCCGACGAACAGACCAACGACCACCGCCTTGACCGCCGAGAAAAGAATGACATCGCTGGCGCGCCGATGGGCGCGCTCCATCAGTTGGCCAACCGCGTGCCGATTGAGCATCCGACCGCTCCGTTCGGGAATCCAAACCAGCAGGCCGGAAAAGGACCGCCGCCCGCCGGCGCACACGAAGCACGTGAGGACCAGTCCGGCAACAAAGGCTGCGCCGCGCGTTCCGGCTGTGCGGGCGACTTCTGCGGGTGTTCCACCGGCAATCTGCCCGGGAAGCCCGGTCAGAATGCGTTCGACCTTCGTCCGAAGGCCGAACTCCCGCACAACTTGACCTACCCCCCCGTCCGAGTCCTCGAGACGACGGATTGCCCGGGGAAGGGCCACCTGAAGTGTGGTCGTTCCACGACGGAGCTCGTCGAACAGGCGCCACGCAACCACTGTGGTGCCGCTGGCGAAACCGAGCGTGGTGACAACAATCGCGGCACGATGGCCGACAACCTTCTCCACTCGGCCGATGACGGCAGCGGCGAGCGTGGCACCCACGGCCGCTGCGACGGCCCAACCAAGGACTCGTGTGGCTCGTTCGGCAATGGACATGATGCCCAATGCGGCAACCACCCCTGCGGCAACAGCAACCAGCAGACGAGGAGCGAGCGACACCACCGGCTCAGCGATGCGACTCGGGTTCGCACGAGTTTCCACCGACACCTCCAAGTCGCCGACTCCGCTCGTCGTTGCGCGGGTTTAGAGGGACGCCAGGACGTCGGGCACGACAGGCGAAGGCGGCGCAGGTATCGGGGGAAGAGGATCACCCGGCTTCGGGGGGATCGGCGGTGGCGACGGCTCGGGGTTGGGCATCGACCCTCGGCCGACCACAGCACACTCACGAATTCCTATGCTCATGGCATCGCAGTGCCCAAGATCCGTTTCGACGAAACCTGGGGGTTGATGTTTCGCCCCCTCATTGCGCGGATAATGGAGTCGTCGACGCCTTCCTTCTGGAAGGAATCGATCGTCCCGGATGCTTCGAAGCCCGGGACGATCGCCGCGTCCACGAATGCCATATCGGTGAGCTGCGGCTGCCCGAGGAGGAATAGTGCGACGGATCTGCACCGAAGAGCGCCCGGCGACGCGACCTAGGGGTCGCCATCAAACCGGACCGAAACGTGCTCTTCCGGCCGACGTTCTTCCTGCTTGGCCATCGCCGCCAGGAGTGTGACATCAGATGCTGTCAATGGCGGCTGGACGATGGAGCGGGGCCATAACTTCTGTGTGCTTACGACTGTCACTTCGAGCGAGTAGAGAAGAACCTGCGTCCCCAGCACGAGAAACCACAGCAGTCCGAGAGCCGCCCCGATTGCGCCGTAGAGCTGAGAGCTGCGGCGCAGTTGGTGATTGACCAGCCGCAGACCGAGAAGCTGGAGCGCCTGCCAGCCGAACGCCGACAGAACCGCTCCGGGTAACAGATTTCTCAAGGGGAGCGACCTGGGGCTCAGCAGCCAGAAGACGACGACGAACAAACCCATGCTGACCGCAGTTGCGGCCAGCATGCCGAAGGCGCCGGCAAGGATCGAGTCGCGTACCAAACTCCCGACAAGACCGAGCGTCGCGCTGGCCAGGACCCCGACGACGATCAATCCGAACACCCCGAAACCCCGAGCGATCCGGAGAACGAACGAGGGTCGATGTTTGTGGGGAACGTGCCACACCTCGTGAAAGGCGTATTGCAACGACTGCGTAACTCCGAACCCTCCCCACACCAGTCCGGCGAGGCCGATTCCCAGGCCGAGTCCACTCCCCGGAAGCGCTCGTTCGTTGCTCGTCAGTTCGGCGCCGACAACGGGGAACTGGGCGACAGCCGATGTTCGGATCCGGTCCGCAATCGCCGGGTGGCGTTGGGCCAGAAAGGCCGTCGCCGTGACCACCACGAGCATGAGCGGGAAGAACGCAAGAAAGGCCGAAAAAGAAATGAGTGCGGCCAACTGGCCACCCCGATCGTCACCGAACTTCTTGATGACCCCGAAGATGAAACCCGCCGGCACCGATTTCTGCTGCCATGCGTCCACGGCCCGGATCGCGCGGTCGGCTGGATTGCGCCGACCCTGGGGCGCTACCGCCTGGGTGACATGTTGAGGTTCGTCTGATCCGTCAGGCACGCATCATGGCTACCCTGATCAGCTTCGCCCGAACCCCGCAGCGCCAGAAGCTGATTCGATGAGCCGCCGCACTTCCGCCTGCGCCGGAGGTTTTCAAGTCCCGCCGAACGGGCAAGAGCGGCCCCAATGGATCTCCACGATGGAACACCCTTCTGGCCCAAACGAGATGGGCTACCCACGGTTCACGAACCACTTCGCGCCAACGAGACATGCGATGGAATGCCGCGCTGTGTGAGGGGCGATGGGGCCGCGGCATCGCGTGGTTGTCCGAGCGCCTGCGTCGTGCCCTCGACCTCGAGGACTGGCCGGCGTTCGAGCCGTCATTCCTCAAGATGGCCGAGCTGCTCCGCGACATGGCCGTGATCACGATCGACGGTTCATCGGTCAATCTGCTCATCGAGCAAGCCCTTCCCGATGAAAGCGGACAAGCCGGTCTCGGACGTCATTCGCACGCCGCTGTGAATCCTGGAGGCGCAGACGTCTCGCCACCGGCGTCGACGTTCGAGGCGGGGGGTAACCCACCGGTCCTGATTCGAGACGGTCGCTCAGGCGGCCGCAGGTATGCCGTGATCACTGAAGCCCCGGAGTTTCACCGATGGAAGATCCGGGCATACGTACGTCACTGGTGACGACCTCGCGTTCACCATGTTGCAAGAGATCCGGAGGATCACTCATGTCACTTCTGTCATCCACAACTCTTCTGATCGGACATTGATCGTGGGTACGTTGCTATCTATCGCCGCAGTCATCCTGGTCATTGCCGGCGCTATCACGGTGCTTTCGGGCTCTGTCATCGCCGGCATCGTCTTGATCGTGATTGGCTGCATCGTCGGTCCAGGCGGATATTCCCTCTCTCGCCGCTGACCAGCGCTCTCAGTGGCAGGTCACGGAAAGAGAAAGACCCCGGTCAACCCGGGGTCTTTCTCTTTTCACGAACGCGAAGCAGTCGTGATGCTCGCGGCGCGGAACCTGTTCAGCCGACAATGCTGACGCCGCCCGGGCCGACAAGAAGCCCCAGTGCAATGAGTATGAGTCCGTTCACCAGCTGACCTCGGAAAACCATCATGATTCCGGCAATAACGAGGATCGCTGCGGCGATCCAGAGAAAAATAAGCATGATTGATCCTTATACGTGGGCGGTACGACCTGTCTCCTTTACCCCTGCTGCCCACGTTCAAACCTGCGCATTGATGAGGACATCGCAGGCCAGACGTTCCGTTGAGATGTCGAATTCAACCGAACGGTTGGCCGACTCCCGTCCCGACCGGTCGCGTCACGCCAGAGCCCGGCGGTGTGCTCAACGTGTTGGCGACAGCGACTCGGGCTCCTCCTCGTACGGCTCGCTTCGGCCGTCCGAGTCCTTCCCCTCTTTGCCGTGCGCGCCGGGCGGACGGGAAGCCTCCCGCTCCTGTTCGCGTTCTGCCGCTTCCGACGGGTCGGATGGTGTTGGTTCTTGCGCTGTGCTCATGAGCGTGGGTCCTTCGTTGGAGGTGATGACGCGGGGCGCGTATTCCACCTCACTGCTACCCCCGGCACTTCGCTCCAAACACTACGGCGGGCGGCACATCCCGATACGGCCCGCGACCCACCGGCGCAAGGGATTCATTCGACAAATCCGGGCAAGGTGCGCTCTACGAGTCGCTGTGGGCGCCGAGCAGACTCAACAGGTCGTCAGCATGCTCTTCCTCGACGGCGAGGATCTGTTCGATGAGCGTACGAGTCGTGGGATCGGCGTCGCCCAGCCATCGAGCGATCTCCGTGTAGACCTCGATGGCAATCCTCTCGGCGACAAGGTCCTCGCGAAGGAGGTCAACGAGCGATCCCCCGTTCTCGAACTGCGAATGGGAACGCTGGGTGAGGGTGGCCGGATCGAAGTTCGGCACTCCCTGGAGCTGAACGATGCGTGCGGCGATCCGGTCGGCGTGCTCTTGTTCTTCTTCGGCGTGTTCGAGGAACTCCTCAGCAACCGACTTGGCGGCAAGACCTGTCGCCAAGAAGTGGTGTGACCGGTAGCGGAGAACGCCACACGATCTCGGTCGCCAGAGCGTCGTTGAGCACTTCGACGACCCGCTCACGCTCTGGCCCGTAGGTGTCGGTG
>JANPDB010000376.1:0-2127 GCA_031431255.1 Acidimicrobiia bacterium
GACGATCGTCGCGTCCACGAAGATCGCCGTCGCCAGGCCCAGGCCCATCATCTTGGTGACCGGGTCGTGACTCAGGACGAAGCCGAGGAACACGGCGATCATGATGAGCGCAGCGGACGTGATCACCTTGGCGGTGCTGGCGATTCCGTGCAGCACCGAGGAGTCGTTGTCGCCGGTGACGAGGTACTCCTCACGGATCCGGGAGAGCAGGAACACCTCGTAGTCCATGGAGAGCCCGAAGAGGATCGCGAACATGAACATGGGAATGAACGCCACCACGGGAATGGTGGATTCGAGTCCGATGATGCTCTTGCCCCATCCCCACTGGAAGACCATCACCAGCACGCCGTAGGCCGACCCGATGCTGAGCAGGTTCATCAGCGCCGCCTTCAGCGGCACGACCACGGATCGGAACACCAGGATCAGGAGCAGGAAGGAGAGCAGCACCACGGCGGCGATGAACGCCGGCAGCCGATCGGTCACTCGGTTCCCGAGGTCCGAGAAGGTCGCGGTCTGACCGCCGATGTGTGCGGTCGCCGGACTTCCGCCGAGCACGCTTGGGAACACCTTTGCGCGGAGCCGGTCGATGGTGTCGATGGTTGTGTCGTCTTGCGGTGCAGATGTCGGGAAGATGACGAGTGTCGCCACGCCGGCCTTCGCGTTCACGTCGGCCGGAGCCACACCAGCAACACCACGGTCGGCGGCAATCGCAGTGCGGAGCGGTTCGACGATGGTTGCATCCTTGGACACGTCGATGGCGACGAGAAGCGGACCATTGATTCCAGGTCCGAAACCCTTCGCAACCAAGTCGAAGGCCCGACGTTCCGTGCTGCTCGTCGGAAGTGAACCCTCGTCGGGGAAACCGAGACGAAGGGAGAGCACCGGCGCGGTGACGGCAAGGAGAAGAACTGTTGTGCCCACGGCATAGCGCCATGCATTGGTCGCAACGTGCGCTCCCCAGCGTTCCCAACGGGCGCTGATCCCGGTCGGCTTCGAGGCCCGACGACGCGACAGCCGCAATCCGTTGACCCGGTGTCCGGCGAGACCGAGGAAAGCGGGAAGCAACGTGACTGACGCAGTGACCATCAAGAGCACCGTCACGGCGATCGCCACACCCGCAGCAGTCATGAACGGAATCCCGGCGACGCCAAGCCCGAGAATCGCGATCATGACGGTGCCGCCGGCGAAGATCACGGCTTGACCTGCGGTCGCGTTCGACCGGCCGACCGATTCTTCGATCGTCATCCCGCGGGCGAGGAACTCTCGATGTCGGGTGACGAGGAACAGCGCGTAGTCGATGCCCACGCCGAGTCCCACCATGCTGGCGATCTGCGGTGCCCAACTCGGGATGTCGATCACGTAGGTGATGAGCGACATCGAGCTCACCCCGAGCGCCAGCCCGAAGATCGCCAGTCCGACAGGGAGCCCCATGGCGATGAGTGATCCGAACGCCAGCAACAGAATGATGACTGCGGCGATCAGGCCGAAGATCTCTCCGGATCCGGAGCCATCGGATTCGAACGAAAAGAAGAGGTCGCCGCCCAACTCGATGTGCAAGGGTGAACCCTTTCGGAGCTTCTCGGCTGCTGCCTTGAGGTTGTCGAGATCCTTCACGCTGAGTTCGTCGAGCAGCGCGTACTGCACCCGAATCACCGCAATGCGTCCGTCCGACGAAATCGATCCGCTGCCCGCCGCCGCCGCCCCTGCGGCCAGAGCTGAGGAGGGATCGCTCGTTCCGAGCACGTTGGGCAAGTTGCCGAGCGCGGTCTGCACGTCGGTAAGTGCCGCTCTTGCTTTCGCGGATTCGAAGAACGTATCGCCACTCGCCCGGGGGGTCAGGACCACCTGAGCCGTTGGCCCCGCCGCTTCCGACTGCGCCGACGTGAGCAGATCGAGCGCTTTGCTCGAATCGAGACCGGGTGCGTCGAAGGAGTCCTCGAGCTCACGCCCGAAACTGGCCGAAGCTCCGACCACCACGATCGCCATGACCAACCACGCGCCGATGACTCGCCACGGGCGCCGTGCGGCAAATCGGCCGAATCGATACAGAGCATGTGACATAGCGTTTCCTCCTGGGCAGGGCGAAGCGCAGCGCGTCGCCCGTGTGGCGCCACGGACGGACGTCCG
>JANPDB010000377.1:0-7423 GCA_031431255.1 Acidimicrobiia bacterium
TGCTCACCGATCCGTCAGGCCCTCCCCCGCCACGAGCGCATGGTCGTCCTCGCCGCCCTGAGTCGTCCCGGTCGGGTCATCGGTGGATTCCTCCAGCGGTCAGTTCGCGCTGCCGCCAGCCCGATCTCCTGGGAGTTGACCCATGGTCCTGCGTTCGCCAACAACATGGCCGTGATCACGATCGACGGTTCATCGGTCAATCTGCTCATCGAGCAAGCCCTTCCCGATGAACGCGGACAGCCAGTCCTCTCGGACATCATTCGCACGCCGCTGTGAATCCTGAGGCGGAGCGCCCTCGCAACCGGCGTTGATGTGCAGCAACCGCCCCGGGATAGTTCACCGGGGCGGTTGGCATGTCTCGAAGAGACGGAGTTGTCCTTACCCGGCTTCCGCACGCCGAAACCGAGATGAATTGGCCGCCGCGCTACCGTCCACGCGTGTCTAGGGGTCACGTGGACGGCAGGCACCCAGTTGAGATCAGCCGGTGAAGTTGGGTTCGACGACAACTGGGGTCGCGGCTGGCAGCGCCGAGGGCGGGGGAACCGTGCTCACGTTGGTCGTCGTCACCGCACTGGTCGGGGGAACTGTCGTCGTGGCGCCGGCGATCGTCGACGAGGTGTTCGCCGCCGTCGTTGACGTCGCGGTGGCGGCTGGCTCGGTGGTTGACGAGGCGCCAGTGGGAACGGGGACGTCATTCACCGATCGCACGGCCAGCTGGCCGCGGACTGCACCGCCGGGGAACCCAGCGGTGTGAACGTTTGCGTAGTGCGCGGCCGGCGAGGCAACGATTGCGGCGAGGATCGCGGGTGTGGCAAGCGCACACGACGCCGAGCTGGCCGTCAACGGTGCCGTCAACGGAACCACGACCGGGCCGGCGACCCCGGCGGCACCGCTGTGGATATGCGCCATTGCCGTTGGAAGTTCGACACCGGCGAGTGTGAACAACACACAGGCGCGGTTCGCCGTGGTGTCAACGGCAACAACGGCAGCACCCGAACCATTGGATGCTCCAGGTCCGGGTACTTCAGCCACACCGGTGAGAGAGGCGTTGAACACCGAGGCCGTGAGCTGCCCGCGAACCGCACCACCCGGACTGGCGGAAGTATGGGCGTTGAAGTAAAACAATCCGGGCGACGCCAGTATCGATTGCGCCTCAGCCGGGGTTGCCTTGACACAGCCGTTCACTGCGCCATCCGTGATGGGGAGCGTGACGAGCACCGCTCCGTTCGCCCCGACGGCACCGGTGTGGATGTGGGCCATCATGATCGGCCCGGAAAGACCGGTGAACGACGTTCGCACGCAGACATCGCCCGTCGTCCCGTCGATCCGCAGGTCAACCGTGGCCGAGGCTCCGGCGTCGGCGGCCGCAGCAGGTGTGGCCTCGTCAGACGCCAACGCCACTGCTCCCAGGGACTGTGAGGCGGCCTCGGCGCGCAACGCAGGCAGTGTCAATGATCCAAGAGCCACAGCCGCCGCAAGGCAACCGGTCCATCGTCGTGTAGAACTCATCGTAAAACCTCCAAAGGGTGACGTCGACCGATCGCTCGCGAGGGAAATGGCGCCATTCGCCTTCGACGTTCGAGTCAGTGGTACCCCGCCGCTCGTGAACCGAAACGTGTCCGCAGTCGGCGATGTCGCCACGCCAGCTCGCCGCCATCTCGACGTTTGAGGGCTGAGTGGCCCGGGCATACGCGGTTACCAGGTGACGGCCTCGCGTTCACCATTTCTGCAAGAGATCCGGAGGATCACTCATGTCACTTCCATCGACCGCAACTCTTCTGATCGGACATTGATCATGGGTACGTTGCTATCTATTGCCGCGGTCATCCTGGTCGTTGTCGGCGTTATCACGGTGCTTTCGGGTTCCGTCATCGCCGGCATCGTCTTGGTAGTGATCGGCTGCATCGTCGGTCCAGGTGGGTATTCCCTCTCTCGCCGCTGATCAGCTCTCACGGAACGAGAAAGACCCCGGGTAAAGTCCGGGGGTCTTTCTCTCGTTCGACCGCGAGCAGCCGAAGTCCTCTCGGCGGACAAGGGACCTGGT
The DNA here is from genome assembly GCA_031431255.1 of Acidimicrobiia bacterium. Taxonomy (GTDB): domain Bacteria; phylum Actinomycetota; class Acidimicrobiia; order Acidimicrobiales; family JANYDT01; genus JANLQX01. The sequence continues at coordinate 2,045 of JANPDB010000377.1, forward strand.
CAGCCGACGATGCTGACGCCACCCGGGCCCACAAGAAGCCCCAGTGCGATCAGTATGAGTCCGTTCATCAGCTGTCCTCGGACAACCATCATGATGCCGGCAATAACGAGGATCGCTGCGGCGATCCAGAGAAGAGTAAGCATGATTGCTCCTTATACGTGGACGGTACGACCTATCTTGTCTACCCCTGCTACCCACGTTCAAACCTGCCCATTGATGACGAATGACCGCACCTTGCATCAGCTCTTGCGTGCTCGGCACGCGGTCTGAAGCAGATACCCGACTGCCGCCGGCTTAAGACAAGGAATCAATGGTCCTTCGGCGGGCCGGTAGCCGACTCTCACGCCGGCGACTCGGGCTCCTCCTCGTACGGTTCGCTTCGGCCATCCGAGTCTTTTCCCTTTTTGCCGTGCGCGCCGGGCGGACGGGAAGCCTCTTGTTCCCGTTCGCGTTCTGCCGTTTCCGACGGGTCGGATAGTGTTGGTTCTTGCGCTGTGCTCATGAGAGTGGCTCCTTTATTGGCCGCGATTACGCGGAACGCATGTTCTCCTGAACTGCTACCCCCGGCACTCCACCCCAAACCTTGGCGGGGGTGGCATTCCCGACACGACCTCGACCCCTGCGCAGGGTTTCGCTGCTCGGAAGTGTGGGCATAACCGTCTTCCCAACGAAAGGAAACCCAATGGACGCACTCGCCCTCTTGAAGGCAGATCACCGCGCAGTCGAGGAGAAATTTGCCAAGTTCGAGGCACTCGGACCGAGAGCACTCAAAGCAAAGTCAACCATCGTTCGAGAGGTCATCAAAGCCTTGTCGATCCACGCTTCCATCGAGGAGCAATACGTGTACCCGGCCGTCAGGGAGCGCCTAGAGGCTCATGACTCTGATGTCCTCGAAGCACTCGAGGAGCACCACATCGTGAAGTGGACGCTCTCCGAACTCCAGGAGATGGAATCGAACGACGAACGTTTCGATGCAAAGTTTACTGTCCTCATGGAGAACGTCCGCCACCACGTGAAGGAGGAGGAAAGCACCCTCTTCCCCGCCATCCGGAAAGGCTTCACGCGGAACGAACTCGTCGAGCTCGGCGACGCGCTCCTCAAGGCGAAGGACGCTGCTCCTTCTCGACCCCACCCGCGCTCGGCGGACGAGCCACCGATGAACCTGGTGTCGTCGTTGCTGGCGAAGCCGCTGGACTCGGCGCGCGACGCAGGTGAGGCGGCCCTCCGGCAGATCCGGGCAAAGGTGTCCGGCTGAGAGCTTGTGCCGGAAGAGCGCATCGCACCGTGCGGGCGTGACCCCTCGCGTTCAAGAGCGAGAGGGGTCACGCTTCGCAGCAAATCGTGGGCGCCGGTATACCGACAAACGCCTCCAACGCGCCGTGCTCTACGAGTCGCTATGTGCGCCGAGGAGACTCAACAGGTCGTCTGCATGCTCTTCCTCAACGGCGAGAATCTGCTCGATGAGCGTACGAGTCGTCGGATCGGCGTCACCCAGCCATCGAGCGATCTCCGTGTAGACCTCGATAGCGATCCTCTCGGCCACAAGGTCCTCGCGCAGGAGGTCAACCAGCGATTCCCCATTCACGTACTGCGAATGTGAACGCTGGGTGAGGGTGGCCGGATCGAAGTTCGGCTCTCCCTGCAGCTGGACGATGCGTGCGGCGATCCGATCGGCGTGCTCTTGTTCTTCTTCGGCGTGTTCGAGGAACTCCTCCGCAACGGACTTGGCGGCAAGGCCCGTTGCCAAGAAGTGGTGTGACCGGTAGCGGAGCACACACACGATCTCGGTCGCCAGAGCGTCGTTGAGCACCTCGACGACCCGCTCACGCTCTGCTCCGTAGGCGTCAGTAAGCGGCCCCTGTTCGAGGTTCTTCCTGGCTCTTGCTTGGATGTCCGAAATATCAAGAACGAAAGTATTCATTGTGACGAGCTACCCATGAACTCTCCACTCGAAACCTGACGCTCGTCAGCGGGCCCGCTCTTTAGGCATCCCTTGCCTTACGACTTGTCGCCTTCCCTGACCACCAATACCGGACACGGCGCGTTCTTCATCACGTAATCCGAGACGGACGGATGGAAGAAACGCGAAACGACTGACTTCGCTTCCCGACCGACGACGACGACGTCGACACCGAGGCGCGCCGCTTCCCGGCAGATCACCAAGCCCGCATCGCCCGTCGCCAAGTCGTGAGCCGCGCCGTCGGGGAACGATTCTGCGGCGGCGACGACATTGCGCTCCGCGTCTGCTTCGATCGCCGCAGTAAGCGAGTCCGAAGGCACAGTGACGATCCCGCCAAGCGGAACGCCGAAGGCGAACGGAGGAAGTTCCGCCGCGCTGAGAATGATGTGCTCTGCGTCGGGGAACAACGTCCGAGCGGCTTGTGTCGCCTGGTGAGCGGACTCGGTGTCGTCTACGGCAATCAGTATCTTCATGAACGATACGATGCCCCGTTGTTGCGGGGTTGAAACGGCGTCGCAGCACTTGCCAGGGGCACCGTGGTTCGGCAGCCTGCGCCCTAGGGGTGAGCGCAGGCTGCCAGATGCTGGAGATTCATCGCGGCAAGCACACGACAGGCGCTGCCACTGCGCTATAGGTACCCGTCACCAGTTGTTCGAAGCATGGAAGTTTCGGATAACCGACGAATCGCTGCGCTGGTGTTGGGATCGCCCAGCGCCGCGGCCGACCCGTACGCCGATCGAAAGAGCGCGGCGTGTCGACACGGGGTGGCTACAGCCAACAGGATCGACTGGTCCTCGGGGTTGGCTGGGCCTTCGAAACGGACCGTGTGCACCACGGACGCCTCCTGTGCGGCCATGTTCTGGCCGCAGCTGCAGATGAAGCTGGCATCCGGTCCGGTCACGAGGTCATGGAGGAAGCCGGCCGTTCGCAGCCGGTGAACCGCATCGAGCATCGTTTCCATCACCGACTCCGATCCTGTCTCATGAGTCATCTCCGCTTCCCCGGGGTGAGCGACGCTTTGGTCGTCCGATGCCAGCTACCCCGTTCACGCAGAAGCAAACCAAGCTTGTCGTGCCGGCGTTCACTGTTGCTTGCCACTGGCGTTTCATCGTTTCGACCGAGGGGTATCGGAGCGCCGTGACCGTCTGCGCCCCAGTTGTCGACGCGGCGCCCCCCGACGGGACCACAGGCCTGACCGCTGCCGAAGTCGCTGACCGCCGTGCCGCGGGTCAGGGCAATGCCCTCCCCGACCGGGAAGGGCGGACCATCGCCGAGATCCTTCGAGCCAACGTGCTGACGAGATTCAACGCCATCCTGGGCGTCCTGGCGTTGACCGTTCTGATCATCGGCAGTCCAGTCGATGCGCTGTTCGGAATCATCGTGGTGCTCAATGCGGTCATCGGAATCGTCCAGGAATTGGCGGCCAAACGCGCTCTCGATCGACTTCGTGTTCGGATTGCTCCGACCATCACCGTCATCCGCGACGGCGTCGATGTAGTGCTCCCGCCCGCCGAGATCGTGCGTGACGACATCCTCCGACTCCGCGCCGGAGACCAACTTCCCGCCGACGGGCGCGTACTCGAAGCTGATGGCCTGGAGACCGATGAATCGGCACTGACGGGAGAGGCAGACCCGGTGGCCAAGAAGGTGAACGATGAGGTCCTCGCCGGCAGCGCCGTGGTCGCCGGATCGGCACGTGTTGTCGTGATCCGCGTCGGGAACGACGCATGGATTCAGAAGCTCGTTATGCAGGCTCGGACGTACGCGCCCACGCATTCCGAGCTTCGCAACGGCGTCGACCGAATGTTGCAAGTCATCGGTTGGGCCCTCGTTCCTCTCACGGCACTTCTGTTGTGGAGCCAGCTCCGAGCCGACCGGAGCACCAAAGACGGCTTGGTGTCGGCCATTGCCGGCGTAGTGGGGCTCGTTCCGCAGGGCCTCGTGCTCATGATCAGCCTCGCCATGGCCACCGCCGTTCGGCGGCTCGCATCCAACCACGTCGTGGTACAGGAGCTGCAGGCCGTCGAAGGTCTCGCTCGGATCGACGTGTTGTGCATCGACAAGACGGGGACGCTCACCACCGGGCGGACCACGCTCGATGCGCTCGAGCCCTTGGGCTCTACGTTGGACGAGCTCCGCGGGGCCCTGGCGGCCTTGGCCAAGGCCGAGCCCAGCCCAACGACAGCCATGCTGGCGATTGCTCCCGAGGTCGGCGAGGCGCCGTCGTGGAAAGCGACATCGCAGGTTGCGTTCTCCTCGGCTCGCAAGTGGAGCGCAACCTCGTTCGACGGGCAAGGTACCTGGCTGATCGGCGCGCCGGAGATGCTGCTGGCCGGTAGCTCCGGCCCGCCGATCGACGCCGCTACAGCACGGGTCGGGGAACTGGCTGCCCAGGCCAAACGGGTGTTGCTCGTCGCTCACGCCGACGGTCCCGTGATCGGCGAGGATTCGCTTCCCGCCGACGTCGAGCCGATGGGGTTGGTCGTTCTCGTCGAGGAAGTGCGGTCCGATGCCGCTGCCACGCTCGCCTACTTCGCCGACCAAGGTGTCGAGGTGAAGGTGATCTCCGGCGACAACCCGACAACCGTGTCGGCGGTCGCCGTTCAGCTCGGCGTCCGAGGCGCGGAGAAGTTCGCCGATCTACGTTCGTCGTCGGCGTCGGTCGACGAGCTCGCGGAGAACACGACCGTGTTCGGCCGGGTGTCTCCTGAGCAGAAGCAGGAGATCATCAAGGCGCTGCAACGCGCCGGGCACGTCGTGGCCATGACCGGCGACGGCGTCAACGACATCCCCGCCCTGAAAGCGGCCGACATCGGCATCGCTATGGACACCGCCACGACAGCGACCAAGGCCGTGGCCCAACTGGTCTTGCTCGACGGGCGCTTCGATCGTCTCCCGGGAGTGGTGGACGAGGGACGACGGGTGGTGGCCAACATGGAGCGCGTGTCATCGCTGTTCGTCTCCAAGTCGGTGTACGCCGCCATCTTCGCCTTTGTCATCGGAGTCTCCGGCGCCGTATTCCCTTTTCTCCCACGCCATCTCAGCCTTGTCTCCGAACTGACCGTGGGCATCCCGGCGTTCGCTCTGAGCTTTCGCCGGGCAGACGCCCGAACCCGGCCCGGGTACCTCGGCAGGGTGCTCCGGTTCGCCGTGCCTGCCGGCCTCGCCGCTGCGATCATCACCTTGACCACATATTGGCTCGTCCGTTCGCGCTTCATGAACGGAACCCTCAACGAAGGGAGGACCGCCTCAACCTTGGCGCTCGTCTCGGTCGCGTTCTGGTTGCTCTACCGATTGATGCGTCCCCTCGATCGCTTCGACGCCGCACTTCTCGGCGGTCTCGTCGCAGTCGGCGGGATCATCGTCGCCACCCCGGTGACGCGCCGGTTCTACGCCCTTGATCTTCTCCCCATCAAGGA
>JANPDB010000378.1:0-3732 GCA_031431255.1 Acidimicrobiia bacterium
GACGCGACCTCAGTGGCCAGACGGCCAAGGGTGAGCCCCGTGGCGTCGACTTCGAGCCAGGCACGCTGAATATCTGCTGTTTTCGGGGTAAACGTCGACACCGTTTCGATCCTCGTTACTCGTCACAACCGGCGCTTTCCCCTGCGACAAGCGGCCACCGGTGGTTCCCGGTGCTCGATCATCGTGGGCTCCAGCGCACGAACACTCCGCGTATGCGGGGCCGATAGACAATAGCCGCGTTCGCGGCCATCCGATCCCGGACCGGAGTGTCGCATGCTCCCGCCCGGCCGTCCTGCCGCACATCGGCCCGTTTCTGCCGCAGATCAGCCCGTTTCTGCCGCACATGGCAGAGCTGTCGAGCAAAAGGAACTCCGTTTGGCCGGATGTGCGGCATGAAGCCTCCGATCTGCGGCAGAGAGGTCGGCTACTTGGGGCCGCGGCCGAGGACGCGGTCGACGTTGACTTCGATGACCACTCGGCGGTCGTTCGGGCGGGGCGCCTGGTAGCGCTCGGCGTAGCGTCGCTCCCCTTCCCCGACCGACGACGCATCGCGGGCAACAAGGGCCGTGCCTTCGAGGCTGAGCCAGGCGGCGCCGGCGATCTGACAGAGCACAACAGCACCGCTGCGCTCGACGTTGCGGACCTTCTGCGTGCCGTCGGAGCAGATGACCCGGGCGACGCCTGTTTCCGGGTCGAACGTGAAGCCGACGGGAACGACGTGCGGCGAACCGTCGGCCCGCACCGTCGTGAGCGTCGCCAGGTGTCGTTCCACGACGAGGAACTCGAGCTCGCGTTCCGTGAGGTTCTGCGGCAGGCGGGCCACGGCCGGCCTACTGGCCGAAGATTGCGTCGACTGGCCTGTCGGCCACCGCCGAGGCAAGGACTTCGGGCAAGGGTTTGCTAGCCACGATGGCGAGCAAACGGGTGGTCCGGGTGATCGCCACGTAGAGCGAACGCAGGCCCTGGGCAGCCTCCTCGACGATGACCGACGGCTCGACGACGACAACTCCGTCGAACTCCAGCCCCTTCGCCGACGAGACGGCGAGCACCGACATGCCGTCGCCCATGCTGCCGTTCGGGTCGAGCTCGATGCCGCGGGAAAGCAGGTCCTGGGAGATCGTCGACACCAGTGTCGTCGGGCAGAGGATGCCGACGGTCCCGTCGCCGAGATCGGCTTTGAGATTTTGCAGGGCGCGGGCGACCGCACCGGCGAGCGGCTCGTTGTTCTCCGAGAACACGAATGCCGGCGAAACCCCCTGGGTACGCACGGACCTCGGAACGGCGAGGTCTGGCGCCGCCTCAGCGAGCACTCGAGCCGCCAACTCCATGACTTCGGACGGGGCCCGGTAGCCGACGGTCAACTCGACGGTCCGGCTCCGCTTCACCGGGAGGTGCGCGAGGACTTCGTCCCAGGACTTCGGCGCCCACATGCCGGTGGCCTGACCGATGTCGCCGACGATGGTCATCGAACCGTTCAGCGAGCGTCGCCCGAGCATCCGCAACTGCATCGGGGAAAGATCCTGCGCTTCGTCGACGACAAGGTGCCCGTAAGTGCGGATGCCCTCGTCGTGGGGATCGTTGGCCTTCAGGCCACGGTGCTGGCCCGGCAGCTCCTGTGACGGCACGGAGCCTCCGGCGACATGGGCACGGGCGGGTAGCGGACCGAGATAGATAGCCGCCTCGTCGAGCAGAGCGATGTCCGCGGATGTCCACAGCACGTCGTCGAGTGACTGGCCCCGGGGCCGGACCAGCGCCTGCTGTTCGGATTCGGTGAGGATGTCGCGGGCAGCTGCCCTGATCAGCGCGGGCGCACCAAAGAGGTCCCGGAGCAGGACGGTCGGTGAGAGGAGCGGCCACATCCGGTCAAGGGCGGTACGTACGTCGTCGTTGCGCTTCAACTGGCTGACGATCGAGGCCCGATCGAAGGTGATGCCATCGCGATCGAACCTGGCAAGAGCCTCGCGATAGCGCTCGGCGAGGCGGTCGCACACGATCGACTGCAGCTGCTTGCGGGCGGCGTTGTGCACGCGATGTGCCCTTTTGACGGTGTGGACGATCTCGTTGAGCTCGTCCGTCGAGAGGACGAGCTCGGTCACCCCGAAGCGAACCCGCACGGCTTCGCGGGGCACCCGCTGGCGGGTGAGCACGGCTCGCCGGATCACCTTGGCCATGCGAGCGTCGCCCTTGACCCGCGCCGTGGCGTGGGAGTCGACCGCCCGAACCGCGACATCGGCGACGAGATCGTCGATCGAGGCCAACTCCACGGCGTGCTCGCCGAGGGCGGGAAGCACCCGGCCGATGTAGCGGATGAACAGGCGGCTCGGACCCACGACGAGCACCCCTTGGCGTTCGAGGGGGAACCGATGGCTGTAGAGGAGATAGGCCGTCCGGTGCAGGGCGACGGCCGTCTTCCCGGTACCTGGGCCTCCCTGGACGACCACCGCGCCCGGGAGCCCCGACCGGATGATCTCGTCCTGTTCGCGTTGGATCGTCGCCACGATGTCGCGCATCTGGCCGCGTCGGGCGCGCCCGAGGGCCGACAGGAGCGCTCCGGTGCCGACCAGGTCGATGCCGCTGTCGTGTTCGAGCCGCTCGAGCGAGAACACCTCGTCGTCGATCCCGACGAGGTGTTCGGCCTCGGTGGCGAAATGGCGGCGGCGCACGAGGCCGAGCGTTTCGGCGCCGGTGGCCCGGTAGAACGACTCGGCCATCGGGGCGCGCCAGTCGACGATGACGGCGTTCTGCTCTTTGTCGGAAACCGGCAGGCGGCCGATGTAGAACCTCTCGCCCGTCCCGGGCCCGTCGGGTCCGGTGCGGTCGATGCGGCCGAACAGAAGTGACTCGCCACCGATCTGGAGTCGCGCCAGACGATCCATCGCCCGGTCCTCGACGACGTCGCGCTCGAAGCGCGCCTGGTGGGTACCGCCGGCGCCGGTTTCGATCGAATACTGCAGTTGACGGGCAGCGTCACGCATGCCCTCGAGGCACTCGTAGGCCCAGAGCAGGTAGGCCTGCTCTGCTGCGAACTCGGGGTGTTGAGACACGAACCATCCTTCGGCCGGACTGCTTGAAGACTGGAGACAGTCGAAAAACCGGCGGAACGAAGCTAGTGCACCCTTGACGCCCCGCAGACCCTCCCGGCGCCTCGAGACCATTCCGGTCGGGTGCAGGCCCGGCCGGAGACCGAGCGCAACTGTTCGCTCCTCGGCATCGGCGGGAAACATCCCAGAAACGCGCCGCGCCGAAGATGTGTCCGATGGCTCAGGTCAACCCCGTGAACGCTGCCGGCACGCAGCACGGCGTCCGTGATGAGGTGATCGCCCGCGTCGTGGCGAAGGGCGTGGCGAAGGCAACGGCCGAGGAGTTGCTCGACGATGCCCCGGAGCCCTGGTGGGAGTCGACCTCTGTGGCGGGTCTGGCCACCGACCTGGTGCTACTCGCTCCCGGACTCGGTCCGGACGAGGTGCGGATCCGGATCATGCAGGGCGCGTCGAACTGGGAGCTGAGTGTCGTTGCCGCCGACCGTCCGGGTCTGCTGGCGACCACCGCCGGGGTGCTCGCCGACAACGAGTTGTCGATCGACGACGCCCGGATCGCGACCTGGAAGAACCACGGCCTGGCGCTGCAAAGACTGCGGGTGAGTGCGCGCGACCGCACGTCGAGCAGCGAACCCGACTTCCCGTTCATCGGCCAGGATCTGCGTTCCGCTCTGGCGACTCCACGATCGCGCCC
>JANPDB010000379.1:0-8235 GCA_031431255.1 Acidimicrobiia bacterium
GCTCGAAGAGGCGGCCAAGACCATCGACGATCCCTTCCTCAAGAAGGGCATCGAGCTGGCCGTCGACGGCACTGATCCCGAAGAGCTCCGAGAGATCCTCGAAGCCCAGATCAAATCGCGCAAGACCCAGGACAAGGCGGGAGCGAAGTTCTTTGCCGACATGGGCGGCTTCGCTCCCACGCTGGGCATCATCGGAACTGTTCTCGGTCTCGTCCACGTGCTCGAGAACCTCTCCGATCCCAGCAAGCTCGGTCACCTCATCGCCGGTGCGTTCGTGGCGACGCTGTGGGGCGTCATGTCCGCCAACCTCATGTGGCTGCCGATCGGCAACAAGCTCACGCGGGTCGGAGCGGTCACTGCCCACCACATGGAGCTTGTCCTCGAGGGCGTGCTCTCGGTGCAGGCTGGCGCCAACCCCCGCATCGTCGAGCAGAAGCTGCTCTCCTTCCTGAACGACGACGAGCGTCCCGAGGAATCCGCCAAGGCGGCCTAGTCATGTCGAAGCGTCGTCACAAGCACGAAGAGCACGAGGAGCACGTCAACCATGAGCGTTGGCTGATCACCTATGCCGACATGATCACTCTGCTCATGGTGTTGTTCATCGTGCTGTTCGCCATGGGACAGACGGACCTCGACAAATACAAGAAGCTCCGGCAGAGCCTTGCTGTCGGCTTCGGTGGCGGACCGGACAAGCTGGCGCTGCTCGACGGCGGTCCTGGCGTGCTCGACGGTGGAGCGTCGCCGGTCGGCCTCACCCCCGCGGAGATTGCCGCGAAGACGGCGATCTCCACCCTCAACGGGCGCGCCGCTGCGTGGAAACAGGAGCAGAAGAAACTCGAGAGCACCAAAGCCGCCCTCGACCGGGCGCTCAAGGAGATCAACGGTTCCCCGCTGATCACGGATTCACAGGTGCGCGTCGCGCTGACGACTCGCGGCCTCGTGATCACCATCGACAGTGACATCGTGCTCTTCGAACCGGGTTCGGCGACGATCCGGCCAGAGGGCCAGAAGGTCCTCGACCGCATTTCGCGCCAACTTGTCGTCCTGCCGAACCACATCACCGTTGAGGGTCACACCGACAACGTCCCGATATCGGGGACCTTCCCCTCGAACTGGGAGCTCTCGACAGCTCGGGCCTCCTCAGTACTTCGATCCCTCATCGCCCTGCACGGCCTTGACCCGGCGCACGGAACCGCCTCCGGATTCGCCGAACAGAAACCCGTCGCACCTAACGACACGACGAAGGGTCGGGCGAAGAACCGGCGTGTCGAAATCGTCATCGAAGCAGCGGTGAGCAACCCGGGCGTCGACTCGCCCGATGCGCTGGCTGCGGTTCAGGCCGCCGCTGTCGCGCAAGCCAACGATGAACGGGCCGGCGACGACCCCTCTGGCGAGATCGTCATCTCCACTCCCATCAAGCCGGTCGCCTAACCGCGCCCGACCTCCACCCCGAACACCAAGCACCAACAAGGAAACGATCGACATGGCGAAGAAACCAAAGGCCGCCCCCGCCGCAGAAGGCGAGGAGCAGGCACCGAAAAGCAAGAAGAAGTTGGTGCTCGGTGGAGTCGGCGCGCTCGTGCTGTTCTTCGCCGGTGGGAAGGTCATGGGGGGAGGTGGCGAGACAAAGACGATCATCAAGATCGTCAACACCACGACCACGATCCCGATGGGCGAGGTCGTCACCCTCGACGCCATTACGATGAATCTCGCCGATGGGCACGTCCTCAAGGTCGGCATGGGTTTCCAGCTCGAATACGAAGCGCCCGGCGCCGGCGGACACGAAGCCCCGAAATCCGACGACGGGGACCCCACGAAGGGGTATGCCCAGGCGCTCGACATCGCCATCGACGAACTCGGTCAGCACACCATGGAGGAACTCTCCGGTGAAGGTCGAAATCTCGCCAAGGAAGCGCTGGTGAAGCGGCTCCACAAGGTCTTCCACGGCAAGATCGAAGACGTCTACTTCCATCAGTTCGTCATGCAGTGACCATCTGCTGATCCCGGTGACCTACCTCCCAGGTCTCCCGAATCAGAGAAATCCGGCGGAGTAGGTCATATCGCCCACCGGGCGGCCGATCAGATCTCCGTGACGTCGAACACGAAGGTCCAAAAAGTCGTTCCCTACGACTTCAAACGGCCGAGCAAGTTCAACCGCGACCACGCCCGAGCGCTACAGCTCATCGGCGAGACCTTCGCGAGGCAGTTCTCCACCGTGTTGTCGACGACCGTGCGCACATCGTCGCACGTATCGTTCGCCGGGGTCGGCCAGCTGACCTACGACGAGCACGTTCGAGACATCCCGAATCCGACGTACCTGGCGATGGTCTCGCTCGAGCCGTTGCCCGGACTCGCCCTTCTTCACGTTCCGCTGCCGGTCATGATGACCGTGATCGACCGATTGCTCGGTGGCACCGGGAACGGTCAGCTTCCGAACCGCCCGCTCACCGACATCGAGCTGGGTCTTGCCCAGGGCCTGATCGCTCGCATGCTCCGTGAGTTGGCGAGCGCCTTCGAGTCCCTGGTCGTCGTCGAGCCGCGACTCACCCATCAGGAGTCGAATCCGCAATTCACGCAGATCGCCGCGCTGAACGACACCGTCGTGGTGCTCTCCTTCGACATCCATGTTGCCGGCAACGCCGGCAACCTCTCACTGTGCATCCCGTTCGCACAGATCCAGACCGTTCTCGAGGACGCCGCGGGGACCTTCACCAGAACCGGCCGTAACGACATCGACCATGACGCGGTCGAGCGGGCGCTCCGGGCCGGCATCGACAACACCAGCGTGCCCCTCTCCGTGCGGTTCAACGAAGTCGACCTGGTCGCCGCCGACATCGTGGACCTGCAACCGGGGGACATCGTGCCCCTGTCGCACCCGGTCGACGCACCGTTGTTCATCACGATCGGCGACGTGGCTCGATTTCACGTGAAGCCAGGCCGACGCGGCCGCCGACTCGCCTGTGTCGTCGTCGACGACCGGATCACCAAGAAGGACAAGCCATGAGCTCCTCGACATTGACCTCCACTGCACTCGACTTCGCCCGTCGCGTCGGCGAGGAAGTGGCCGCATCGCTTCCGGGCGGCACGGCCTGGACCGCAGTGGCTGAGGAGACTCCGACACTGCCGGACACCGCTCGTGTCGTGGTCGCATGGCTCGGCAGCGAGGCCCGACTCGCCCTGGCCATGACGTCGCCGTTCGCCCGGAACATCATCGTCGGGCCCCCTCCCGCCGATTCCCTGGAGGAGGCTCTCGAACAGGGTTTCGCGGGCTCCGCGTCGATGATCGCGGCGTTGATCGATTCGAATGCCTCTCTCGGTCCGCTCACGGAGGGAGTCGCTGATGACGCGACGGTATCGCTCGGTGGTTCGCTCCTCGGCGTCAGGCTCATGGACGGGGACGTGCACATCGCAACGCTCGTCATCGCCACTGCGACCGACCTCGACGCCCAGTCGGATGCGCTGACGCCCGTGTTCGAGCAACTGCCCGAGGGAACAACGGTGGACGTGCAGCGGCCGGTGTCGATGCTTGCCGATGTCGAGATGGGTGTCACGGTTGAGCTGGGACGAGCACGTCTGACGGTCGCCGAGATCTTGAGCCTGACGATCGGCTCTGTTGTCGAGCTCGATCGGATCGCCGGCAGTCCGGTCGACGTCCTGGTGAACGGCACGCTCATTGCCCGTGGCGAGGTCGTCGTCGTGGACGAGGAGTTCGGTGTTCGCGTCAGCGAAGTGATCGGCTACCAGCCATCGGAACGGCTCCGGCGGTGATGGCGTGAGCGATGCATCGCTGGCCGTCGTCCTCCTACGACTGGTCCTTGCGGTTGCGGTCGTCGTCGCCTTGCTTCTGTTGACCGCGCGCCTTACCCGTCGCGTCGGCAGTGCCGGTGCTGGATCTGCCCGAGGTTCCATCCGAGTCGTCGCCCGTCAACCACTCGGCCGCAACGCCTCGGTCGCCGTCATCGAGACGGGGGGTCGGACGTTCGTTCTCGGTGTCACCGACCATCAGGTCTCCTTGCTCGGCGAACAACCTGTCGAGACTGCGCCGGTCGACGACTCCGGCCTGACGATGCTGCCGCCTGGTGCGGGCCGACGTTCACTTGTCGACGCGCTGCGAGACCGGACGCTGCGCAAACCATGATCCGACCCATCGCTCCTACCCGAATCACTGCGTTCTCGCTCGCACTGTTCACCGTGATGTTCGCTTTCGGAGGCGTGGCCTCCGCGCAGACACCGGCCCCGACCACAGTTGCGCCAGCTGCTGCCGCGCCCGCCGCCGTGGCGACCACGGTCGCGCCCGCCGCTGGCGCTCCGACGACGATCGCCCCCGGCGGGACCGCGGCCGCGACGACGGCCACGCCGGCGACCCCGGTGACCATCGCGGCACCGACCGGTCTGGACACCGGCAACGTCACCAACCGGACCGGACAGCGCACCAGTGCGACCCCGACCGATGCGGGGACCTCCGGCCAACCGCCGACAACGGTCGATCCCGGAATTCTCGTGTTCGAACAGCCCTTCCAGCCGGTTGACGACTCCAACCGGGTGTCGATCACGGTGGGCGACGGGGCCAATCCCAGCCAGAGCGTCCTCATCATCATTCTCCTGACGCTGCTCTCGCTCGCGCCGTCGGTCTTGATCCTGTTGACGAGCTTCACCCGAATCGCCATCGTCCTGTCACTCGTGCGCAACGCCCTCGGCCTCCAGTCCATCCCGCCCAACCAGGTGATCGTCGGGCTCGCCCTGTTCCTCAGCCTGTTCGTGATGCGACCGACGATCGAGAAGATCAATACCGATGCCTTGCAGCCGCTCCTGAAGAACGAGATAAGCCAGACCGATGCCTATCGGGCTGCGCTGCAGCCGCTTCGCGTGTTCATGCTCAAGCAGACCGGAACGCGCGAGCTCAAGATGATGATGGCCGTCTCGAAAGAGGAAAAGCCGGCCACGCCGAACGATGTCAGCAACGCGACCCTGATTCCGGCCTTCATCCTTTCTGAGTTGCGCATTGCCTTCATCATCGGTTTCGTGATCTTCATTCCCTTCCTGGTGATCGACCTCGTCGTCAGCTCGAGTCTGATGTCGATGGGAATGATGATGCTGCCACCTGTGGTGATCTCGCTCCCGTTCAAGCTGCTGCTGTTCGTCCTTCTCGACGGCTGGTCCGTCGTCGTTCGTTCCCTGATTGAGAGTTTCAATTGACTGGAATCCTCGCCCTCTCCGATTCGCAGGTCGTCACCATCGTCGTGCAGATGCTGATGGTCACCGCCAAAGTAAGCGCGCCTATTTTGATCACGGCCATGGCGATCGGTTTCGCCACGTCGCTCATTCAGTCCGTCACTCAGTTGCAAGACGCGACCCTCGCCTTCGTGCCGAAACTGATTGGCGTGGCTCTCGTCATCGTGATGGCGGGAACATGGATGCTCCACGAACTTGTGACCTACTCAGAAGCGCTCTTTGCCATGATCCCGTCGCTTCTCAACTAGCGCCGCTTCGCGTTCCCGCTCCCCCTCACGAACACCATCTCGGGTCATGCGCGTTGAAGTAGCCCTGCCGACCCTCGTGGCGTACCTACTCGCGATGTCGCGTTGCGTTGCGTGGCTCGTCGTTGCGCCGCCGTTCGGAACCCGACTCATCCCGGTCACGGTCAAGGTCGGACTGGCCGGAGCATTGACGATCGCCGCCGGCCCGCGCCTGAACGTCGCGGAGGTGCGACTCGACACGTTCGGGCTCATCGCTGCAGTGGTGACGCAGGTCCTCGTCGGTCTTTCGCTCGGCTTCTTCGCCCTGTTGCTCCTCAGCGCGATCCAGGCGGCCGGCAACCTGATCGATCTCTTCGCCGGATTCACGATGGCCCAGGTCTATGACCCGATGTCCGGAGCCGGCGCGAGCGTCTTCGGGCGCACGTATCAGATCGTCGGAACCACCATCCTGTTCGTGTCCGGGGGCCACCTCGTGTTGGTCCGGGGCTTCCTTCGATCGTTCGAGGCGGTTCCGCTCGACCGGCTCACGTCGGCGAACGCCGAGATGATCACCGCCCATCTCGGTCTGTTCATCGTGGCCGCGTGCGAGATCGCCGCTCCGGTCCTCGCCGCGATGTTCCTCGCCGAGGTCGCGCTCGGTCTCCTGACCCGCGCCGCGCCGCAGCTCAATGCCCTCCAGCTCGGAATGCCCCTCAAGGCGCTGCTGGCCCTTCTGCTCACTGGCCTCGCGCTCCCGCTGCTTCCACCGGCGATGGACAACCTCGTTCGCGATGTCGTTCGCGCCGGCCGGATGATCAGCGGGACCTGACGTACAACCGAGACCATGGCGTCCGACAAGACCGAAGCCCCCACACCGAAGAAGAAGCGCGACGCCCGCAAGAAGGGGCAGATCGCCCGCTCGACCGACCTCGTGACTTGGCTGCAGGTCTTCGTGGCGACGTATGCGGTCTCCGCGACGTTCGCACTGAGCGCAAAGGCGCTCCGCGAAACCATGGTCGGCGTTGACCATCTGACGGTTCGTCCTGATGTCAGCTCTGCGGTGAAGCTCCTCGGCGATTCGCTGCAGAGCGGGGTACTCGCCGTCTTGCCACTCACGGGTCTTCTTCTACTCACCGCCCTGCTCACGAACTTTGCCCAGACCGGATTGGCCGTGACGCTGCACAAGCTCAAGCCGACGACGGAGAGAATCAATCCCGGGAAGGGAATCAAGCGGATCTTCTCCAAGCAGGGTTTGTGGGAGGCCACGAAGGAGATCGCCCGCGTCGGCGTGCTCGCCGGTGTTGCGTGGGGCCCGATGAGCACCGTGACCTCACGACTTGTCGCCCGGCACAGCGAACTGCGCGAAACCATCTCCATCATCGGCGGCTCGTGCCTGCACCTCGCGAGGAATGTCGCGACAGCCGGCCTGCTGATCTCGTTCCTCGACTTCGCGGTCCAGAAGCGTCGGATCCTGAAGTCGCTGAAGATGACCAAGCAGGAAGTGAAGGACGAATACCGCCAGAGCGAAGGCGACCCCCAGATGAAAGCCCAGCGGCGCGCACGCGCCGCCGAGATGAGCAAGAACCGCATGCTCTCCGACGTGAAGAAGGCCAGCGCGGTCGTCGTGAACCCGACCCATGTCGCAGTGGCCATCTCCTATGAACGAAACAGCGGTGCGCCGCGGGTGATCGCCAAAGGGACCGGCGATCTCGCCTCGAAGATCCGGGCCGAGGCCGAGCGGGCAGGAGTGCCGCTCGTGCGCAATGTCGCCCTTGCCCGTGCATTGCACGCGGTCTGCGAAGTCGGTGAACAGATCCCTGCCGACCTCTACGAGGCCGTCGCCCGCCTCCTCGCCTTCGTCATGTCGGTCGGTCGGCGGACGTCGTTCGGCGGGCCCCTCACGATGTCGGGACCTTCGTATCTCCCGCATGAACTCGCGCAGCTTGGTGAACCTTCGGCCGATCGGAGATCTGGAGCCAGGAAGGCGCCGAAGCGACGAGGCCAGGGACGGTCACCATCCCTACGACCCGACCCTGCCGTCTCCCGTCCAACGGGAGCGACTTCGGCCGACAGACCTAGCGAGGTCCTGTGAATTCCAACCGAAGCGCGCAAGTCGGCGTTCCTGCGACGGGTGAAGGCCTGTGAAGAGCAATCGGAGCGCGCAGGTCGGGGTGCCCGCAGCAATCGTCTCGATCGTCGCCATCATGGTCGTGCCACTCCCGACGATGGTTCTCGATTTCCTGCTGGTGATCAACCTCGCGGCAGCCGTGATGATCCTGCTGGCGACGATGTTCGTCCAGCGGGCGCTCGACTTCTCGGTGTTCCCCTCGGTCCTTTTGGTGGCCACGCTCTTCCGTCTCGCGCTGAACGTCGCGGCCGTGCGACTGGTGCTGCTGCACGGCGATGCCGGGCGGGTGATCGAAGCCTTCGGTCACGTGGTGATCGGCGGGTCGGTTGTCGTCGGTCTCGTGGTGTTCATGATCCTCGTGGTGATCCAGTTCGTCGTCATCACCAACGGTGCCGGTCGAGTCGCCGAGGTCGGTGCCCGATTCACGTTGGACGCCATGCCGGGCAAGCAGATGGCGATCGATGCCGACCTGAACGCCGGAGCGATCACCGAGGACGAGGCGCGTATCCGACGTCGTGAGGTCGGCGCGGAGGCCGACTTCTACGGAGCAATGGACGGCGCGTCGAAGTTCGTGAAGGGCGATGCGATCGCGGCGATCATCATCACCGTCATCAACCTCATCGGCGGGTTCGTGGTCGGCGTCCTGCAGCG
>JANPDB010000380.1:0-2253 GCA_031431255.1 Acidimicrobiia bacterium
GGTTAGGTGGGTCAACGGACATATACGGCATGGCCGAAACAGTCCAACAAATTAGTCAGCGCAGAAGTCGCGCTAGACCAACATTAGGTCCTTATTAACCACAAAAGGCACCCATCCCTGTTCGAAAACACCCCATCGTACCGTCAACGCTTTTCCCCGTACTTCGAGTCGACTGTCGCCGAGGGAGTCGCGAGTTTCATCACGTACAACAACATGTTCATGCCGACCGGATTCGGCCATCCGGAAGAGGAGTACTGGCGTCTCATCAACGGCGTCTCGATGTGGGACGTCGCGGTGGAACGACAGGTGCGGATCAAGGGTCCCGACGCCGCCCGGCTCGCCCAGATCCTGGCGCCGCGTGATTTGACGAAGTGTGTTGTCGGGCAGGGTAAGTACGTGGCGATCTGCAATCACGCGGGAACGCTCATCAACGATCCCGTCCTGCTCCGCGTCTCCGACGACTGCTTCTGGCTGTCGATCGCCGATTCGAACATCTTGTTCTGGGCGCGCGCGATCGCCGGGGAACGGCGCCTCGACGTGGAGATCGTCGAGCCCGATGTGTCACCGCTGGCGATCCAGGGTCCGAAGGCGGCGGCGGTCACTGCGTCGATCTTCGGTGATTGGGTCAACGATCTCAAGTTCTTCTGGTTCCGGGAAACGACGCTCGGGGGAATCCCGGTCGTCGTGGCTCGATCGGGCTGGTCCAAGCAGGGGGGATTCGAGATCTACCTGATGGACGGGTCCAAGGGCACGGCGCTCTGGAACATCGTCAAGGAGGCGGGCGCGCGATGGGACATCGGTCCGGGCAATCCGAATCTGCATGAGCGCATCGAAAGCGGCCTGCTCTCGTGGGGTGGGGACACCGACGACCAGACGAACCCGTTCGAGGTCCGGATGGGGAACTACGTCGACCTCAATGTTCCCGATGACACCGTCGGTATCGACGCGTTGCGCAGGGTCGAAGCGGATGGTCCGAAGCGCCATCAGCTCGGCGTGATCCTCGACGGCGACTCGCCGAGCCCCTCGTTGCTGACCTGGTCCGACATCACCCGCGACGGCCGAAAGGTCGGCGATCTCACCAACAAGGCGTGGTCCTATCGGCTGAACGCGAATATCGGCTTCGCGCTGGTCAGCGTCGACGCCGTCACCGGCGACGAGGTCGAGGTTGCCCTCGCCGGCGGCCGCGCCACCGGTCGCCTCGTCGATCTGCCCTTCATCTGATCGGCTGTCGCCCTGCGTGGAGCGTTCGTCGGCGAGACTTGGCCAATGTTCCCTGTTGTGCTTCGCTTCGATGGCCGCCTCGCCGTCGTCATCGGCGGCGGGACCGTGGCCGACCGGAAGGTGAGCGGGCTGCTCGATGCCGGGGCAACCCTCCGCGTGGTCGCCCCGATGATCGTCGGCAGCCTCCGGCAACGTGCGGCGGCGGCGGGAGAAAAAGTGGACCTCATCGAGCGGGTGTACGACCCGGCCGATCTTGCCGGTGCCTGGTATGTCGTGGCCGCCACCGGCGACCCCGTGGTGCAGCAAGCCGTCTCCGACGACTGTGAGCGGCAGGGAATCTGGTGCAACGCGGTCGACGATCCGGAGCGGTGCACGGCCCTTCTGCCGGCAGTTCACCGGTCCGGAGAGGTGATCGTTGCCGTGTCGACGAGCGGGGCCAGCCCCACCCTCGCCCGGATCCTGCGGGACCGCATCGCCCGGGCTCTCCCCGATTCGCTCGGCGACATTGCCCGAACGCTGGCCGAACGCCGCCGTCTCTGGCAGGCCGACGGCGCCTCGACGGAAGATCGAGATTGGGCGCCGGAGGTCGACGAGTTGCTGGCTGAGGAAATTCCTCTCTGTCCGGCCTTCCGAAACTCGCCTGACCGGAAGTAACCTTCTGCCGTTGATTGTTGGAGCCAGGGCTCCAGCGGTCTGTCGGACCATTTCATCTCACCCGCCCGCCTGCCTGCCGAGGAGTCACCCACGATGTCAGTAACGATCGAAGTCGCCACCGATGTCGGCGACGACATCGTCGAGGCATTCGCTCGGCTGATCCCCCAGCTGTCGAAGTCGTCGCTCGGTGTAACGAAGGCTGAACTGCAAGCTATTGCCGACCACGATGCGTGTTTCCTGCTGATCGCTCGTGAGGACGGGGGCGCGATCCTTGGCAGCCTGACCCTCGTGGTCTTCCCGATCCCGACTGCCGTGCGTGCGTGGATCGAAGACGTCGTGGTCGACGACGCCGCCCGCGGCAAGGGCGTCGGTGAACTC
>JANPDB010000381.1:0-2320 GCA_031431255.1 Acidimicrobiia bacterium
CAGATCAACGTACCGAACCCGGCCACGGAGTGGGGTTACGCCCAGGCCCAGACGGTTGTCGCGCTGCTCGAGAAGGGTGTCGCGAACGGTGACATCTCGCGTCCAGGTCTGGCGAAGGCCATGGCCACCCTGGGCAACGTACCGCTCGGCGGCTACTTCGCCGAGTGGAACTATGGCCCACCCGCCGCCCGCCAGGCCCCGTCCAACCAAGTGCTGTTCAAGGTCGACATCGCCACTCGCGGCGGAGTCGCTCCGATCAAGCCGTACAACTCGGCCGCGGCCAAGGCCTTCAAAGCCGCCTAGACCTGCCCGCTCGGCTTGCCGAGCACGCAACACGCCACGCAAGCGGCCCGTTCCTGCAAACGCAGGGGCGGGCTGTTTCGCGCCTCCGCCGAAAAACCATCGGCTTGGGCCAGCTCACTTGCGTGGGCCGGCCGACGTCGGGGAACGGCTGGATTCCTTTCCCGCGCAAGCCAAGCCGGCTCAGGGGAATCCCGTTGCGGGAATCGTCCGCTGCGGGGCAGGAGGGTGCCGGTAGGATCTGCTTCCGTGTCTGCCGATCTCGCTGCCCGCATGGCCGAACTGGGGCGGCGGGCCAAGGTGGCCTCGAAGGCCATGGCGATGGCGTCGACGGCGACCAAGAATGCCGCGCTGCTTGCCGCCGCCGACCTGCTTGACGCCGCGTCCGATGAGGTGTTGGCCGCCAACGCAGTCGACGTGTCATGCGCCGAGGCCGCCGGAACGCCCGCTCCCGTCGTCGACCGGCTCCGACTGACCGATACCCGGGTCAAGGCCATGGCCGCCGGTCTGCGCTCCGTCGCCGGGTTGGCCGATCCGGTCGGCGAGGTCATCGACGGCTGGGTGCGGCCCAACGGGATCCGCATCTCCAAGGTGCGTGTGCCTCTCGGCGTTGTCGCCATCATCTACGAGAACCGTCCGAACGTGACCACCGATGCCTTCGGCCTGTGTTGCAAGTCCGGCAACACCGCCTTCCTGCGGGGTTCGAGTGCCGCGATCGAGTCGAACCGGGTGATCGCGTCGGCGATGCGCGACGGACTCGTCAAAGCCGGGCTTCCCGCCGACGGACTCGTGCTGGTCGAAGACACCAGCTACGAAGCGGCGACGCAGTTCATGCAGCTGCGGGAGTCGATCGACGTGCTGATCCCGCGCGGTGGGCCGTCGCTGATCCGTTCCATCCTCGACAACGCGACCGTGCCCTACGTGATCGACGGTGACGGTAACTGCCATCTCTACGTCGACGAGAGTGCCGATCTCGACATGGCGCTGACGATCCTGCTCAACGGCAAGACCCAGCGTCCATCGGTGTGCAACGCGCTCGAATCGCTCCTCGTGCACGAGGCGGTGGCGGAGACGTTTCTGCCCATGATGGCCTCGGCGATGCCCGGGGTGGAGCTCGTCGGCGACGTCGCCTCGCAGTCGATCGTCGGTCCGGACCGGATGGGGTTGGCCACGGCCGACGACTTTGCCCGGGAGTTCCTCGACCTCAAGCTCTCCGTCGCCGTTGTTCCGTCGATCGACGTTGCCATCGCCCACATCGGCGTGAACGGCACCGGCCATACCGAGGTCATCGTCACCCGCGACCTGGCCAACGCCGATCGGTTCGTCAACGAGGTCGATGCCGCCGCCGTCGTGGTCAATGCGTCGAGTCGGTTCACCGACGGCGAGATGTTCGGCTTCGGCGCTGAGATCGGCATCTCCACTCAGAAGCTCCACGCCCGGGGCCCCATGGGACTGCGGGAGCTGACGACGACGAAGTATGTCGTTCGGGGCACCGGACAGGTCCGGTCCTGAGGGTGCGCGGGCGTGTCGCAGAACAGCAAGCAGGGCACC
Organism: Acidimicrobiia bacterium; assembly: GCA_031431255.1. Classification (GTDB taxonomy): domain Bacteria; phylum Actinomycetota; class Acidimicrobiia; order Acidimicrobiales; family JANYDT01; genus JANLQX01. Next base: position 1,852 of record JANPDB010000381.1, read on the forward strand.
GGACAGGTCCGGTCCTGAGGTGACAACCGGCACTCCGGAGGGCATCGTTTTGCCAGTTGGGTCGTTGGACGGACAACATCAGTGCTGCACGTTTGCTCTCCGGCCACCGCGCGTTAGCTCTGCACCACCTTTGCTTCATCGCCGCTCGACCTCGTTCGGCACATTACCGAAAGGCAGAACCTCCTCGTGAGTGACCGTTTCACCTCCGTTGCCGAAGTCCGTGAAGGCCTGCGCGGTCAGAACTACCTGGCCGACGATGGCATCGCTGGTGTCGTGTTCCTGGCCGACCGTCTCGGCAAGCCGATCCTGTGTGAAGGTCCGGCCGGTACCGGCAAGACCGAGTTGGCGAAGGCCGTCGCCAAGATGACGGGCGCCCGACTGATCCGTCTGCAGTGCTACGAAGGCCTCGACGAGTCCAAGGCCCTCTACGAGTGGAACTACAAGAAGCAGCTCCTGCGCATCCAGGCCC
>JANPDB010000382.1:0-3988 GCA_031431255.1 Acidimicrobiia bacterium
ACGCAACGAGGTCCGTGTCGCCGGGCCCGGTCGCATGACCCAGCGTGTTGCCATCAGGGTTCCGGAGCGGGGTGAGAAGAAGGCCCTCATGGAGATGGTCACCTCGAACGCGAAGGACGAGTTCACCCGCCACCGCCTGCGCCGTAGCTCCGACCACAACGCCCGCGCCCGGGCACTCAACGAGCTGCAGGACTGGCTCGGGTTACCCGATGCGCCGTTGCGCATCGAGTGCTACGACAACAGCCACATCCAGGGCAGCGACTACGTCTCCTCGATGGTCGTCTTCGAAGACGCTCTGCCCAACAAACGCGAGTACCGCCGGTTCAAGGTTCGCCGGGCCGACGACGGCTCGTCAATGGGCAACGACGATTTCGCGGCGATGGAGGAAGTGCTGACCCGCCGACTCACCGCCTATCTCCGTGATCGTGAGGCGCCGATCGAGGAACGGGGCAAGTTCCGGTATCCGCCGAACCTGCTCGTCATCGATGGAGGCAAGGGTCAGCTCTCCTCGGTCATGAAGGTCCTCGTCGAACTGGGGCTCGACGAGGAGATCAGCGTGTGTTCACTGGCCAAGCAGTTCGAAGAGGTGTTCGTTCCGGGTCGGGAGGAACCGATCCGCATCCCCCGCCAGTCCGAAGCGCTGTATCTGCTCCAGCGCCTCCGCGACGAGGCGCACCGCTTCGCCATCACCTACCACCGCGAGTTGCGGGGCAAGCGCATGACGGTGAGCGCGCTCGACAACATCCCCGGCCTGGGTGACGCCCGAAAGAAGCGGCTCACGAAAGAGCTTGGCGGCGTCGGTGCGGTGAAGAAGGCAACGCTCGAAGAATTGCAAGCGCTCACGTGGTTACCGAACACCGTCGCCGGCGTGGTGCACCAGCGACTCCACGGAGAAGGCTGAGAGTCGTCGCGCCGGGTCGCTCCAGGAGCGACCCAGCGCAACATCTCGGGTCGGTCAGACTGGGGACGTGAGATCCGAACGCGAAGAGCTCTGGGAGATCAACGCCACGTGGTGGATCGAGGGTTTCACCGACGGCGCTGACGTCGAATACGTCGAGCAGATCGTCCCGATGGCGGCCGAGCGCCTCATCGGGGCCAAGCGGGTGCTCGACGTCGGCACCGGCGACGGCCAGTTGGCCCGGGTGGCCTACGGGCTCGGTGCCGACGTCGTCGGTATCGATCCGACCATGGCCCAGATCACCGTCGCCGCTCAGAAGGCCGGTGGACCGGACTACATCCGGGCCGAGGCCGCCGATCTCCCGTTCCCTGATGCCTCCTTCGATGTGGTCCTGGCGTGTCTGGTGTTCGAGCACATCAGTGCGGTCGACGCAGCCATCGCCGAGGTCGCCCGTGTGCTCGAGCCGGGCGGGCGGTTCGTGTTCTTCCTGAACCACCCGCTGCTCCAGACACCGGGCAGCGGCTGGATCGACGATCACATCCTCGAGGAGCAGTATTGGCGGATCGGCCCGTATCTCCTCGAGGCCGACGAGATCGAGGAAGTGGAGAAGAACGTATTCATTCCGTTCGTCCATCGGCCGATGTCTCGGTACGTGAATGCGATGGCGGCCAATGGGCTGCACCTGATCGAAATGCAGGAGCCGGCTCCGCCCCAGGGGTTCCTCGACAAGGCAGGTGAGTACGGCGAGGCCGGAACCATTCCGCGGCTTCTCTTGCTACACGCCCGCAAGGTGAACGTTTGATGACCGTTGCGCCGGCATGCCTGGAGCGCCGCCCGGAAGGGGAGAGAATCGGGCATGGCTGAGTTCGTCTTCCTCTGCGGGATGTCCGGCGCCGGTCGCTCCACGGCGGCCGACGTGTTCGAGGACCAGGGTTGGTTCGTCATCGACAATCTGCCGCTGACTCTCGTCGGCAAGGTTGCCGAATTGGTCGATTCACCCGGCGGGTCCATTGATCGCGTCGCCTTCGTCGTGTCGCGCAACACCGCGGACGAACTCGCGGTCGGGGGACCCTTCGAGCAGGCGTTAGAACAGTTGCGTCGATCGGGAGCGCGCGTGCGGATCGTTGTACTCGAGGCTTCCGACGACGTGCTCATCCGTCGCTACGAGGGCACACGCCGACGCCACCCGTCGGCGGAGAACGATCGAGTCGTCGACGGGATCGACCGTGAGCGCCGCTTGTTGGAGTTGCTCAAGGCGCAGGCCGATCTGGTGATCGACACCACGACGCTGAACGTGCATGAGCTGAAGAGTCGCATTGTTGCGGCGTTCACCGAGGACGCCTCGACGATGGTGGTCACGGTGGTGTCGTTCGGGTTCAAACACGGTCTGCCGACCGATGTGGACCTGGTGTTCGACCTACGATTTCTCCCGAACCCCCACTGGGTCGACGAACTGCGTCCGTTCACTGGCCTCGACGAACCGGTCCGTGACTTCGTGCTCGGTAATCCGATGACGCAGGCATTTCTGGAACATCTCCGCTCGCTCTTCGAACTCCTCCTGCCCGCGTACGCCAAAGAGGGCAAGAGCTACCTGTCCATCGGTGTCGGCTGCACCGGTGGTCAGCATCGCTCGGTCGCCGTCGGCCACGAGCTCGGCGCCATGATCACGGCGTTCGGGTTCAACGCCAATGTCCGTCACCGGGACCTGGACAAGAGGTGAACGATCCGATGACGACCTCGCCGCGCGAAATGGACGGAACGTTCGTGCCCCGCCAGTTCGGCGATCGGCGCGGCCGCACCGGTGTTCCGGGCGGCCCCTCGGTCGTCGCCCTCGGCGGGGGCTACGGGCTCTCCGCGAGCCTTCGAGCGGCTCGCCGCTACGCCGGGGAGGTGACCGGCGTCGTGTCGGTGGCCGACGACGGTGGTTCGAGCGGTCGGCTGCGTCGAGCGTTCGGCATTCCGGCTCCGGGGGATCTGCGTCGGTGCCTGGTAGCGGTCGCCGCCGAAGGAAGCGTCTGGGCCGACGCGTTCGAGCATCGCTTCGACGGTGCGGAACTCGACGGCCATCCCGTCGGCAACATCATTCTTGCCGGTCTGACCGAGACACTCGGAAGCTTCGGTGCCGCCATCGACGAGTGCCTTCGTCTGCTCGGGAGCGTCGGCCGTGTCGTGCCGGCCACGGTGGAGCCGGTGATCCTGAAGGCGGTCTTCCGGGATCCCGAATCGCCTGAGGGCCACAACACCGTGGAAGGCGAAGTCGAGGTTGGTCGAACGTCGAATCTGATGTCGATCGCTGTAGTGCCGGAGAATCCGACCGTGCCCGACGAGGCTCTCGACGCCATCGCCCGGGCGGATCAACTGATCCTCGGCCCGGGATCGCTCTTCACCAGTGTGCTCGCCGTACTTGCCGTGCCGTTGATACGCGAGGCTGTGCACGAGGCTCAGGGTGAACGCATCTACGTCGCGAACCTCGGCGAGCAGCATCCCGAGACCACCGGCTTCGATGTCGCGGATCACGTGGCCGCGCTGAGGCTGCACGGAATCAAGGCGGACACCGTCCTGGTCGATCCCGAGGGACTGCCGCTCGGCGACCTGCGCGGGCCGAGGGTCGTTACGCATCCGCTTGCCGGGGCCCATCGGCTCCATGATCCGGGACTGTTGGCACTGGCGCTGCAGTCGTTGTGGAGTGGTCGCGAAGCGAGCTGAGGCCGAGAGGAATCGACGACGCGAAAGGTCCTGGCCACATCGTCAAATGAATCTCGGAATACCCGTTCGGAATGGGCGCGAGGGGCCTTCGAACGGTGACACGATGGGCGGGCCGATCAACGGGTCGGACATGGTCCCGGACACGGATAACCGGGCTTCACGAGGAGCGTCAGGAACGTCATGACAGTGCGAGTCGGCATCAACGGATTCGGCCGGATCGGTCGCAACTTCCTTCGGGCGGTGATGGAGCAGCAGGCCAAGACGGGGCGCAAGGACATCGAGTTCGTCGCCGTCAACGACCTCACCACGGTCGAGACACTGGCCCATCTCCTGAAGTACGACTCGGTCATGGGTCGGCTGCCCAACACCGTGAAGGTCTCGAAG
>JANPDB010000383.1:0-1516 GCA_031431255.1 Acidimicrobiia bacterium
GTGAGGAAGCACGCTGGATCATCGGCTGGTGCACTGAGTCGGAAGTTCCTGTTACATCGATCCTTCGGATAATGCGCTTGAAGTACAACCAATCAGCGCCATTCGATGTCACAGGAACTTCCGCGAAGATGCACCAGGAGGCCTTCGTCGAGTTCGACGGTGTCGACGCTCATGCCGTCGAGGCGACGGCGCGCCGCCCAGTCGGTCGTGACCTCCGCTCGGCGGAGTTCCCATCGGCCACCGGCGATGGGATGTGCGCCCGCCGCGATCGCCTCGGCGAAAGCGAACGCCCAAGCTGTCCACCAGCCGTCGTGATCGGGATGGGAGGCGCGGATGCGCCGGCAGCGATCGGCCGTCCACGACGGAGCGACGGTCGGCGCGGCGCCACGTCGTACGTGGAGTCCCCAACGTGACGCGGAACCGGCCGCCCACAGCATCGGTCCTGCCGGTGAGGAGATCAGGAGGCGATCGGGCGGAGCGACGAACGTGTCGAGTGTCGCCGCCGGGTCGGTGCTCCACAGCTCGAGCACGGCGTCGTCACGCGCGTCGGCGGCGATCCCACCGTCGGCACACCCCAGCGAAGCATCCGTTCGATCATGCCCGAAGTGGCACGCCGGCCAGCGTCGCACCCCGCCGCGCGGCCTCCCGAGGTGCAAGGCTCGCGTACCCAGGTGCCGACAGGAGAGCGCGTATGGAAGAGATCCTCGATCCCGAGTTACCGATCATCGATCCGCACCACCATCTGTGGGACTACCGGGCGGTGGTCGACCGGTTGCCGGCCGGACTACACCCGTTCTTCGACAACGTCCGGCGGTATCCGCTCTACGGGCTCGACGAGCTCGCGGCCGACCTCGGCAGCGGGCACAACGTGATTGCCACGGTGTACGTCGAAGCGCACACCGCATACCGCAAGGATGGGCCCGCCGAACTGCAGCCGGTGGGCGAGACCGAGCACGTCGTCGGCATCGCCGCGCTCGCCGCCGAGCGAGGTCTTGACGGTGCGCTCGCCGGGATCGTGGCACACGCGGACATGACGCTCGGTGGCCGCGTGGTCGATGTGCTCGACGCCCACCGTGCTGCCGGTGAGGGTCGGCTCCGGGGGATCCGTCACAGCGCGTCGTGGGACGCCGATCCATCCGTGACGATCCCGGGCGGCCGAACTCCGTCGGGTCTCCTGCTCGACGATGCGTTCCGTGCCGGGTTCGCCCATCTGGCACCAGTCGGGCTGACGTTCGACGCGCTGGTCTTCGAACCTCAGATGCCCGACGTGATCGACCTCGCGAGAACGTTTCCGGAGACGACGATCGTGTTGAACCACGTGGGACACCCGCTGGGCTTCGGGCCCTACGCCGAACGGATAGACGAACGATTCGTCACGTGGCGGGCGAGCATGGAAGCGCTGGCCGCGTGCCCCAACGTGACCGCCAAGATCGGAGGCTTCGCGATCGGGCTGCAACGCCCGTCCTTCCTCGTCGATCCACCGCCGACCGTCGAACAGATGGCCACTGCGTGGAGG
>JANPDB010000384.1:0-4031 GCA_031431255.1 Acidimicrobiia bacterium
CTTCGGGTCGCGCTCCTCCAGGTGCTCGAGGAGGGAATCGAGGCGCGAGGCTCGACCCTCGGCGATGGCCAGTACGTCGACCTCTGGGGCCAGCCGGGCATCTACGGCGGCGCTCATCGGGTCCACGCCCGAGCGGGCCACAGCTGTCCACGGTGTGGAGCACTTCTGCGGCGCGTCATCGTGGCCGGGCGCTCCGCCGTCTTCTGCCCGAAATGCCAGCGCTGAAGGCCAATCCGGCGCTCACGCACCGGCCCTCCTTCGCCGCACATCAGGGTCTTTCCGCCGCAGATCGGGGCCTTTCTGCCGCAGATCAAGGAAAAAGGGGCCTTTTCGACGCCGAAGTGGGTGATGTGCGGCGGAGCGTGGGTGATGTGCGGCAGAAACGGGCTGATGTGCGGCGGTCTCGGAGGGTGATCCACAGGCCGCACCACGACGTTCGCGTAGTTATCCACAGGCTCAGCCGGTTCATCCCCAGGATGGTCAACATGTTGGGTTGTGGAAGGCTCTCCCGCTGAATGTTCCTCAAATCCCTGACTCTGAAGGGCTTCAAATCCTTCGCGGAAACGACGCAGATCGAGCTCGAACCCGGGCTTACGGTCGTCGTCGGCCCGAACGGGTCCGGGAAGTCGAACATCGTCGACGCTGTCGCCTGGGTGCTCGGTGCCCAGGGCGCTCGCACGATCCGGTCGAACAAGATGGAAGACGTCATCTTCGCCGGAACCTCGAAGAAGGCTGCGCTCGGTCGGGCCGAAGTGACCCTGACGATCGACAATCACTCCGGTCGCATCCCCGTCGATCTCCCCGAAGTCACGATCACTCGCACGCTGTTCCGTACCGGTGAGAGCGACTATGCGCTCAACAACGTGCCGTGTCGACTCCTCGACATCCAAGAGCTGCTCTCCGATTCCGGAGTCGGTCGTCAACAGCACGTCATCGTCAGCCAGGGTCAGCTCGCGGCCATCCTCGATTCGCGCCCCGAGGATCGCCGATCGGTCGTCGAAGAGGCGGCGGGCATCCTCAAGTACCGCAAGCGCCGTGAACGAGCCCAGCGACGCCTCGAAGCAACCGAGGCAAACGTCGTACGCCTCAACGACGTCTTGCGGGAGATCCGACGCACGCTTCGACCGCTCGAACGTCAGGCCGAGTCGGCGCGTCGTCACGAGCTGATGAGCCATGAGCTGTCGGCGATCCGTCTGCATGTCGCCGGACGCGAGTTCGCCGGGCTCCGTGTCCGCGCCGAGACCGCAGCCCGTGAGAGGGCCGAGTTCGCGACGCGAGAGGCCGCACTGCGAACCGCCCTTTCGCGGCTCGACGCCGACGTCGCCTTGGCAGAAGCCGATTTGTCGGTGTTCGGTCAGGGCGGGGGAGCGAGGTCCGAGGACGTCGACGACCCGTTCGCGGGTGAGGACATCAACGACGCGCTCACCCGTGCCGAATCGCTCTATCAGAAAGCCCGTGGCCAGCTGGCGTTCCTCGGGGAGCGCCGCCGTTCGATCGAGCGCGACCGGAACGCTTTCCTCGACCAGGGCGTGGTGGAAACGCTGTCCTCGGAGGGGGCACGACTCACCGTTGAGCTCGACGAGGTCGAACGCGTTGCCTCGGATCTCCCTCCCCGTTTCGACGAGCTCGACGATCAGGAGGTCGCGCTTTCCACGGCGCGTAGTCACTTCTTGGAGCAGTGGGGCGCCGACACCGACGACGGGGACCGGGACGGGCCGACCGCGGCACAGGTCCGCGGCGAACTGAACGGCGCCCGGTCAGCGGCAGATCGTACGCGCGCTGAGCGTTCTCGAATCGATGGTCGCCACGTCGTGCTGAGCGATCGGGTCAGCCGGCTCGACGAACAGACCGCCAAACTCGAGGCCGACCTGCACGCGTTGGTCGAAGCGGTCGGCGAAGCCGGGGGGGAATCCCCCGGGGATGCTCCCGCCGTCGCTTCGGCCACGTCGGCGCGCGTCGAGGCCGAAGCGGCGATGGCCAACATCGAAGCGGCGGTCACGGCGGCGGAGGAGTCGCTGCGTCAGGCCGAGGGTGAGCGGCGGGCGTGGCAGGCCCGACTCGACGCCCTCACCGCCGCGCTGGACGAAGCCCGTGCCCGGGCCGGCGCAAAACGACTCGCCGGTCTCGACGGGATCGTCGGCACCCTGCTCGATCTCGTGGACATCGACGCCGGCTGGGAGTCTGCGTTCGAGGCGGCAATCGGCGAAGCCGTGTCGTCGGTGGTCGTCGCCGACGCCGAGGCGGCCCGCGCTGCACTCGCCCGACTCCACGATGGCAGGACGACCGGAGCCGTGCTCGCCCTCGGGGCGGTTCTCGCCACGACCGATGTCGGCCCGGTGTCGGCGATCGGAGGCTCCGCTCTCCGTTCCCACGTCCGCTCGTCGCACCCGGCGGTCGGCCCGCTCCTCGACGCATTGCTGCGTTCCGCAGTGGTCGTCGACGGTGGGTGGACCGAAGCGCTCGACGTGGCGCTCGCGAACCCGGCTGCGGTGGTCGTGACCCGCACGGGCGACCGCTTCAGCGTGGCTGGGTGGCGCGCCGGAACCGGCTCGTCCGGCGCGACCGGAGCCGCCCGCGAAGAGGCGTCGGCAAAGTCGTCTTCCGCGGCTCGCGATGCCGCAGCGGCGACGGCCGCCCTGGTCGAGACCCGTGCTGCGCTGGCGGCGGCGCGTCGAGTGACGGCCGATGCCCGAGACCTCGAGCAGGAGCGCCTCAGCGACCACCAGCGGCTCGTGTCCACGCTTGCCTCGTTGCGCACCGCCCAGCCCCGCCTGATCGCCGATCGGGCCGAAGCCGCCGCAGAGCTGGAGAGCTTGCACGCTCAGCGTCTCGAACTCACCGAGCGGCTGGCCGCCGACGAGGATCGCACGGAACGCCTCGAAGCCTCGCTTCCGGCGCTGGTCGTCGCCGAGGCCGAGATCTCGGCCCGCCAGGGCGCCCGGCGCGAGGCAGCGCAGCGTCTCGATGCACGGACCGCCGCCGTCGCCGCGCTCCGCCGCGAACTGGAAGTGCAGGCGGCCGGCATCGAGGAACGGCGCCGGCTGCTCGGCTCACGGCTCGACGAGATCGAGACCCGTTTGGCGCATTTCCTCGAAGAGCGGGAGCAGGCGGAAGCCCGTCGCCGCGAGCTCGATCATCTGGCGGAGCACACGGAGTCGTTGCATGCCATCGTGATGGAGCGCGCGGAGCAGCTCGAGGTCGGGATCGTGGCCCTTCGGGAATCGCGTCGCCGTCAGAACGAAGCCGCCCGCGCCGCATCCGGCAAGCTCGACATCCTGCGAAAGGAACGACATGCCGCCGAGCAGGAGCTCGGGCAGTTGCGCGAGCGCATGCAGCGGGCGGAGATCGACGACGCGGAGACCCGCCTCCGCCTCGAGACGCTGCTCGCCTCCATCCGCCGCGAGTTCGATGTCGAGCCCGATGTCGCCGTCGCGGCACCGTGCCCGCCCATGCCCGACGCTGCGACCTCGCCGACAACTCGTGTCCGCGACCTCGAACGCGACCTTCGTCTGCTCGGTCCGATCAACCCGCTGGCGCTCGAGGAGTTCACCGCACTACAGGAGCGCCATACCTTGATCGAGAGCCAGCTTGACGACGTGAAGGCCACCCGTCGCGATCTCGTCAAGGTGATCAAGGCCATCGACGACGAGATCGTCACGGTGTTCACGGCGGCCTACGCCGATGTCGAATCGAATTTCGAGCAGCTCTTCGCGACCTTGTTCCCCGGTGGGCACGGTCGCCTTCGTCTGACCGATCCCGACAATCCTCTGGAAACGGGCATCGAGGTGGAAGCTCGTCCGAGCGGCAAGAACGTCCGCAAGCTTTCGCTGCTCTCGGGCGGCGAGCGCTCGCTCACGGCGATGGCATTCCTGTTCGCCGTGTTCCGGTCGCGTCCGTCGCCGTTCTACCTCCTCGACGAGGTCGAGGCAGCACTCGACGACGTGAACCTCCACCGCTTCATCGCACTCCTCGACGAGTTCCGCGGCGAAGCGCAGCTCCTCGTGGTGTCGCATCAGAAGCGCACCATGGAG
>JANPDB010000385.1:0-4090 GCA_031431255.1 Acidimicrobiia bacterium
GCCGTTCGACACCGCAACGGTGGTGGAGTCGGCCCGCAAGACGCATCGCGTCATCGTCGTCCATGAAGCCGTGCGCTTCGGAGGGATCGGTGCGGAAATCGCCGCGCAGATCCAAGAGGAGGCGTTCGACTATCTCGACGCACCCGTGGCCCGCATCGGCGCGCCGTTCTCCCCGGTGCCGTTCTCGCCGGCGCTGGAGTCGCACTACGTGCCGGACGCGAAGAGCATTGCCGCAGGCATCCGTTCGATCTTCGGCCGCCCCGCGCCAGGAAGCTGACCGCCGCTCGTGTCCGGGAGGTCCGGCACCGTCGGCATCATCGCCAATCCGGCAGCGGGCAAGGATGTCCGCCGCCTGGTGACGCATGCGTCGCCAACATCCGACGCGGCGAAGATCGGTGTCGTTCGTCGAGCCGTTCTCGGTGCGATCGGCGGCGGGGCAACTCGCGTTGTCGTTGCGCCGGATCGGCACCGTCTCAGTGAGCGCGCTGTTGCCGATCTTCACCACAGCGAGACCGGTGGCGTCACGATCGACCTGCTCGACGAGCCGGTCTACGGCATCCGTAGCGACACCACCACCTTGGCCGAACGATTCTCCAAGGAAGGCGTCGATGCGCTCATCGTGTTGGGTGGCGATGGCACGAATCGCGACGTCGCCAAGGGCTGGCTCGACGCCCCGCTAGTGTCGATCTCCACGGGGACCAACAACGTGTTCCCCCGCCAACTCGACGCCACCATCGCCGGGCTCGGCGCCGGTCTCGTGGCGGCCGGCTCCGTCGACATCGCCGAGGTGTCGTTCCGTTCGAAGGTCATCCATGTGACCTTCGACGACGGATCGCCGGACGACCTCGCCCTCGTCGACCTCGCGCTGATCAATGCCCAGTTCATCGGGTCACGGGCGGTGTGGAACCCGTCGGCGATCCTGAGTGTGATCGCGTGCATCGCGGAGCCTGCGAGCGTCGGCATGTCGTCGATCGCCGGTCTGCTCGCCCCGGTTGACCGTCGCCAGGAAGGTGCGACCTTCGTCGAGCTGGCCGGACCGACCGACCACGCTGCCGGTATAATACGCGCGCTTATTGCTCCCGGCATGCTCACACCGATCCCGTACGCAAGGTGTTCGCACCTGTCTGCTGATTCATGCGTTCCTTTGCGAGGGCCTGCATTGCTGGCGTTCGATGGCGAACGCGACCGCATCATCGACGCCGGCGCCGTGGCCACGGCCCGACTCCGTGTCGACGGACCGACGGTGATCGATCCCGAGCGTGCCATCGCTCTCGCCGCCCAGCGCGGCGTGTTCCACTCACCTGCAACCCGAGGACTCTGACAATGCCTGTTCCCTTCAACATGCCGAAGCTCGGGCTCACCATGGAGGAAGGAACGATCGTCGAGTGGCTCGTTGCCGCGGAAAGCGCCGTTGCGCCGGGCGCCGCAGTCGTTCTCGTCGACACCGACAAAGTCCAGACGGAAGTCGAGATCCCCGACGGCGGTCGGCTGGTGTTCGTCGGCGAGGTGGGCTCAACGTACAAGTGCGGTGAGCTGATCGGTTACCTTCTGGCCGACGGCGAGTCCGCCCCGCCGACGAGTTCGCCCGCGTCTGTGGCTCCCGCCGCGGTCGCACCCGCAGAATTGGCCACACCACCCGTGGCTGCTTCGGTCGCGTCGCCCGCCCTGGTCACCCGAGGCGATGGCGGTCGCGTTCTCGCTTCTCCGTATGCGCGGGTACGAGCAAAGGACCTGGGTGTCGATATCGCAACGGTCAGCGGAACCGGTCCGGGAAATCGCATCGTCGCCGAGGACGTCGAGACCGCGGCTCGCAACCCGAGTCGGGCGCAGACCGCCTCTGTCCAACCGATCGCTGCATCGACCACAGCTTCTGCTCCTCCCGCACCTGCGGCACCTGCAGGGTGGCGGATACCGGTCGCTCCCGCGATCACGTATGCGGCTGCAGAACTGGCCCGCCTCGTGGGTCTCGACCTCGCCCAGCATCCGATCAGGGCGACGTCGGCCGACGGTCGGATCAGCCGCGACGACGTGGCCACCTATGTCCGCGGGCTCCTGTCCGGCGGACGCAACACCGGCCCCGGTCCGGCCGTTGCTCCTCCGGCCACCCAGGAGCCCACGGCGATCGTTCCTCTCAAGGGCATGCGGGGCACAATTGCCACCCGTATGCGCGCATCACTTCAGGACATGGCGCAGCTCACCTTGATGATGGACGTCGACATGGACGCTGTCGTCGCCGATCGCCAGGCCCGCAGAGCACGGGGCGAGGCCCCGAGCTTCACCGACTACGTGATCGCCGCATCAGCTCGCGCCCTCCGGGACCACCCGAGGGTCAACAGCCAGGTGACCCCCGAGGGCATCGCCCTACTCCCTCGGGTGAACGTCGGCATGGCCGTGGCGCTCGAAGAAGGGCTGGTCGTTCCGGTCGTTCCGGACACCGACGGACTCGGCATCGTGGAGCTCAGCACCCACACCGCACGACTCGCCGAAGCCGCTCGTACCGGCACTCTGAAACTCACGGACTACGAGGGTGGCACCTTCTCGGTCTCCACCCTCGGCATGTTCGGCGTGGACGGCTTCACCCCGGTGATCAACCCGCCCAACTCGGCCATCCTCGGCGTGGGCCGACTCCGTGACGACGTCGCATGGTCCGACGACGGTTCCATCCGTCGGGTGAAGCGCCTCACGCTCAGCCTCACGTGGGACCACCGCGTGTTCGACGGCGCCCCCGCCGCCGAGTTCGTCCGCACGATCACCCGCTACCTCGACGACCCGAGCACTCTGGACTGAGCGGAGAGCACAAACGATGTGAGTTGTTGCGTTCGGTCGCTCCTGGAGCGACCCACCGCGACATCTCGACGATCCTCGAACGCGACCTCGCCGACCTGGCGGCGGAACTCGGTCGACCAAGAAGCAGATCGCGGTTCTCTACCCCCGTTGGTCTTGTTGATCAGCGAGGTCTTCGAGCACGGCAATGGAGTGGCGGAGCCATTCGATTGCCGTTTGCGCGCTTCGCTCACCGTTGTCGAGCGCCATGGCCCAATACGGGCTGTCGTCGGACACGGTTTCGCTTTCCACTTCGCCTCGGATGGTGGCGAAGTCGGCTTTGCGTCGCTCGGCGTCGGCGAGCGCTTCCTCCAGGAGGGCTCGGCACGCCGTCGGACCGAGGTGACGTCCGAAGAAGATTCGCAGCAGAAGGGCGTTGCGCGGTGGGGCGGATTCGAACGGTTCAGAAAGGAGCCGACGAAGCATGCTGGTGCCAATCGGCGTGATCTCGAAGGTGCTTCCCGACGTGACGCCGGGTGTCGCCCGACGGATGGCACCCTCGGTCTCGAGTTCGGAGAGCGCCGGGTAGATCTGGCCGAAGCTCTCGCTCCAGAAGTGGCCGAGCGTTTCTGCAATCGATCGCCGAACCACGTAGCCGGTCATCGGCTCCACGGAGAGTGCTCCGAGCACGGCCAGTTTTGTCTGTGAGGTTCGCCCCATCTGTCGACTGTATCTAGAAGATAGGTTACCATGAAGATATCTTCTAGATACCTACGAGGTCGTTTCCATGTCTGTTTCTCCCGCCGCAAAGTGCTCGGCTGCGCTGTTCGCGCTCCTCGGCATGTTCCAACTCGCGCTCGTGGCCGGGGCACCGTGGGGTGCGGCCGCATGGGGCGGGAAGAACACCGGTGTTCTTCCGTCCTCATTCCGCGCCGCCAGCGTCGCTTCCCTCGCCTTGGCATTCTCACTGGCCGGAGTGATCAGCGGTCGAATCCGGGTACCGTTTCGACGCACCCGCGTGCTCAATGCGCTTCTGGTCTTCTCCGTGGTGTCGATCGCCATGAACGCCGCATCGCGTTCATCGATCGAGCGACTGATCTGGGTCCCCTACGGGGTCGTGCAATTCACGACCATTTGGGTGGCCCGGCGCCAAGAAGGAGCAGTGTGACCACGACCGGGGAAGCAAACACCCGCCCAAGCGTGGCGCTCGGGGGCTCCAGGTGGGACCGGAACCCACAACGCCAGTCACAGTCAGCCGGACGGGGGACCACCGCGTGGGTGGTCGGGGGCCAGTGGTGTTAGTCCGCGGGCAAACGCACCCCCACCC
>JANPDB010000386.1:0-1895 GCA_031431255.1 Acidimicrobiia bacterium
CCGGAGCTGGTGGTGGTCTCCGCTTCGTTCGGTTCGACGACGATGCGGTCCTCGAGGGGCTTGACGTTCATTGGAATTCCTCCGTTGAGGAGAACCAGACGGGACGCGCCGGTTCTGGGGGCTTGGATCGGTCACCGCCGAACGACAACCGCAAACGGTTGGCACTCGACGGGTGTGAGTGCCAGATTACCCGCGCTCAGAGGCTGCGTTGGCAAACTCACCCGCAGAGTGCCAAAAGGGCGACGAATGAACCAACCCACCAACCACCCCCAACCAACAAGCAGAGTGCCAAAACCGCCCTTTGCGGCCTCGCAATCCACGCGCAGATTCGGCACGCACCTCGCCGGAAAACGGCAATCGTCGGCTTCTCCGCACCAATCTGCGCGTGAGTTCGGGCGAGGTGCGCGTGACGCATCCCGGCCCGACGCCGACCGACCTCGTCAGCCGGGGCGGCGGAGACGGAGATTCGGGTCGGCCGCGGCGGCGAGGCCAAGTGGGGCGTCGACCTCGCGCCACCACCAGGCCGCCGCGGCGATCATGGCGGCGTTGTCGGTGCAGAAGCTCCGGTCGGGGATGTGCACATGCCATCCCTCGGCCGCGCCGATCTCGACGATACGCGCCCGGAGCGCAGCGTTCGCAGCGACGCCACCGCCGATGGCGACGGAGCGGATCCCGTGCCGCTGTCCGGCGGCTTGTGTCTTCTCGGCGAGCGCATCGACGACTGCCGCCTGGAACGAAGCAGCGATGTCGGCCGCTGCGACTGCGTCCGGCACCCCGTTTGCCCGGACGTGATTCGCGACCGCGGTCTTCAGCCCGCTGAACGAGAAGTCGTACGGCCGGTCGCGAATGGCCCTCGGGAAGGCGATCGCCCGCGGATTCCCGGTCGCCGCCAGGCGATCGATCGCCGGACCGCCCGGATAGCCGAGCTTGAGGAGGCGGGCCACCTTGTCGTAGGCCTCGCCGGCGGCGTCGTCGATCGTCGAGCCGAGGACCTCGTACGACGTCGGCGTACGGACCAGAACGAGCAGCGTGTGTCCACCCGACACGAGAAGCGTCAGCAGCGGGAGCTCCGGCTCGTCGTCCGGCCCGGCCTCGAGGAAGGGCGATGCGAGGTGCCCCTCGAGGTGGTTGACCCCCAAGCAGGGCAGGTCCCACGCCCACGCCAGCGACTTGGCCGCGCTCACGCCAACGAGCAACGCCCCGATGAGTCCGGGACCGACCGTGCACGCAACGGCGTCGATACCGGCCCCATCCGGACCGAGCCCGGCCAGACGTAAGGACTCCCGGATGACCGGAACGATCCGCTCGACGTGCGCACGCCCCGCGATCTCGGGCACCACTCCACCGAACGGCGCGTGGAGTGCGATCTGCGTCGACACGACCGACGACTCGATGCGACGACCGTCGACAACGATTGCCGCCGCCGTCTCGTCGCACGACGTCTCGATGCCGAGGATTCTCACGGTCCGACCGTCCTGCCGCTGATCGACCCATGGCCGACCGCCTCATCACCCATCCGTTGTGTGGCCAACCAGGTCTCGACCATCCCCAAGCGCACGTCGTAGTCGGCCGAGTCGACATCGTGAGCCCACAGGATGAGGGCGTCATCGCCATTCGGGTAGTACTTGGGGCGAGTGCCTACCGGGGCGAAGCCGAATCGCCGATAGAGACGGATCGCCGGCTCGTTCCCGACCCGCACCTCCAAGGTGAGCGAGCCGACGTGCTGTTCCAGGGCCCACCGCACGCTCCGCAGTAGGAGGTGGGCGGCGATGCGACGACCCCGAAAACTGGGTGCAACGGCGATGTTGGTCAGGTGACCTTCGCCGACCTGGGTAAGTATTCCGCTGAACCCGACGACCTCCCCGCGGATCGTTGCGACGTGATAGCGCCGACCC
>JANPDB010000387.1:0-2398 GCA_031431255.1 Acidimicrobiia bacterium
GCGGGGCGCGGCGCGTTCGCCATGATCGACGAACACTCGGCCGAGGAGTTTCGGGCCATTGTCGATCTCTGCCTCACCGGGGTGTTCCTGACCATCAAACATGGCGGACGGGTGATGGGCAACGGGGGTGCGGTCGTTGTCATCTCCTCCCTGAACGGCGTGCAGCCGTCAGCGGGCATGTCGGCCTACTGTGCGGCGAAGGCCGGGGTGATCATGTTGACCCGTGTCGCGGCGATGGAGTTGGGTGCCCGGGGTATCCGTGTCAACGCCGTGGGGCCCGGGCTCATCGAGACCCCGGCTACCGCGACCTTCTTCGCCCTCCCAGGTCTGTTGGAGGAGTTCGTCGGGAACACGACATTGGGCCGGCATGGAACACCAGACGACGTGGCCGGCCTGGTCGCCTGGCTGGCGTCGGACGAGGCGCGTTTCGTCAGCGGGTCGTTCCATCTGATCGACGGGGGTGCGACCAACAAGCGCTATCCGGACATCCCCGGTGCCATCGATCGGGCAATGCGCACGGGGGTCTAGGAACCCGGGTCGGGGGTACACGGCTGCTTCGCCGCGCTTCTTCCGAATCCCGCGAACTCGCGTTTCGGAGCGAAGGGCCGAGGGCTCGGCGACGCACCAGTAGCCTCTTCGGCCGTGAGTTCCCCGCAGCAGAAGATCCAACGCCCCGTCAACGCCGTCCAGAGCCGTCTGATCGCCATCAGCCTGCTCGAGCGTGCGGTCCGGGCCGCCACCGACGACGAACTTGTGGGGATGGTCGGCGGCCTGACCGAAGAGCAGTCGAAACTGCTCGAGCAGCGCTGCCACGGGACCGACACCGAGTCGGTTCGTTCCGCGCTGACCAAGGGCCGGATGAACGGCACCCTCGAGGGCATCGCCGCGCTGTTGGCGGATCGTTGCCTGGCCGATTGCGTCGAGGCGCTGGGCGAGTCCTCCGACAACCCGACGGAGGCCGAACTTCAGGAAGCCCTGCCTGGCCTGGTCGAACGTCACTCGGTCGGCGCGACCCGGATGATGATGGCATCGGCCATCGTCGGCGAGGCGTTGGCGTCGCCGATCTTGAAGGATCTGCTCAAGTCGGACCCCGTCGTTGCCCTTCCCCCGGCCGAACTGGTCTCGGTCACCGTGCCGAAGCCCGTCGATCCCGATCGCGACGCCAAGCTCGCCGCCCGCAAGGCCCGCAAGGACGCCGAGAAGGCCGCCAAGGCGAAGGCCCGAGGCCGCTAGGCCCGGTCGGTGGTCCGTCCACCGACAGCCGCGAAATCCCAGATCGCCGTCGCCGGCATCCCACATCGGCCAAGAATTGCCGATCCGACAACAGGAATTGCCAGTCCGGATGCCCGAAACCCGGCCGGTGGGGTGGTTCAGCGGACACGGCGCGCTCCCGTGGCGGTGGAGACGCACTCGTCGAGGCCGGCGGGAAATGCGGCGGCCGCCACGGCACTACCTCGGCGAGCTGGTAGCTGCTTCGTCCGGCGCACCGTTGGCCGGGCCTTCGGCCGGTGCGACGGTGGTGGTTGACGAACCCTCCACGGTCACGACCGACGACGGCAGGCTCGGTGCGCTGGTAGTTCCGGTCGGATTGCTCGGCGCCGGAGGCAGCGGCCCCGGCGTCCCCACGCTGGTCGATGGGCCCGGGGTCCCGACCGTGGTCGATGCGCCCGCGGTGCCGACACGGGTCGGTGGCGCGACGGTGGTGGTCGAGGTCGGAACGGTGGTCTCCGCCAAGGTGGTATCGGTGACCAGCGTCGTTGTGGTGGTGGTGGTCGTCGGGAAGTACTCCGGCTGGTCGAACCCGAGGATGATGCCCCGTCCGAACGGCTGCGGGACGAGGTCGGCGTACACGATCAGGTTGTCGACATAGTGCCCGGTGCTGCGGTCGAACTTCCCGCCACACGTGACGAGTCGCAGGGTCGACGACTCCGTCGGTCCGTAGACCTTGTCAGTTGGGAAGACCGACTTCTTGGGCTTCTCCACCTCGGTGACCTTGTACAGATACCTCGAACCGTCCGACTGCTCCACGAAGATGAGCTGACCGATCTTGGCCTTCGCCAGCCGCGAAAACACTCCGGGAGCCACCTTTGAGTCGTAATGCCCAACAAGGACGGTCGGACCGGCCTCCCCGGGAACGAATCCGCCCGACCACCAGCCCGTGATATCGGCCCGACGAGGTACGGCGAGCGCACCGTTCGCGTCGAGACCGATCGGAATCGCTTCGGCGTCGAGGCCGATCGGTGCCATCAGGATGCGGACGGGCCGCGGACCGATTCCGTAGCGTCGGTCGTCGGCGAGGTTGTCGTTGACGGGCAGGTTCTCCGTGAAGCGTTCCGGGATGTCCTGGCCAGGTCGAAGGTCCACAGTCCGGCGAATGCCGGTCGCGGTGTCCTCGATG
>JANPDB010000388.1:0-1667 GCA_031431255.1 Acidimicrobiia bacterium
GCGCGCGGAACGATCGTCGGGCTCACCCGCGGCATCGGGCGTGCCCACATCGCCCGATCCGTCGTGGAGGCGATCACGTTCCAGGTGCGCGACGTCGTCGATGCGATGGCACGCGTCTCGGGGAAGTCGCTCATGGAGCTACGCGTCGACGGCGGCGCATCCGTCATGGACTTCCTCCTCCAGCTTCAAGCCGATCAGCTTGGTGTCGATGTCTGCCGACCGGCCAATGCGGAGTGCACCGCGCTCGGTGCGGCCTTCGCCGCTGGCCTTGCCGAAGGGGTGTGGGGGAGCGTCGCAGAGGTGGCCGACAGTTGGGCGGAATCAGCGCGTTTCTCACCGGCGGTCGGACGCGTGACTGCCGACGCCGCACATCACACCTGGACCCGCGCCGTCGAGCGAAGCCGCAACTGGGCAACCTCGTAACGAGGTCCGAACAGGGTCACTCACCGGCCGACGAAGACCGCCGTGCGCTTCTCGACGAACGCCGCCGACGCCTCCCGGTGATCTTCCGTGGACATCGTCGCCACCATGTTCGCGGCCTCGGCGTCAAGGCACGCAGCGAGATCACTGACCAGGGCCCGGTTGATGTTCTCCTTGATCGCGCGGTTGGCGAGAGGAGCCCCACCGGCGATTCGTGCCGCCAACGCGCGCCAGCCCTCGTCAAAGTAGGCGTCGGGGAACACCCGGTTCACGATGCCGAGCGCTAGCGCGTCCTGGGCACTGAGCCGGTCGCTCAATAGGTAGAGCTCCTTCGCCTTCGCCGGTCCGACCAGTTGGGTCAGGAAGTAGCTTCCGCCGAAGTCACCCGAGGCGCCGATCTTCGCGAATGCGGTCGCCAACACTGCACTCTCTGTCGCCACCCGGAGGTCGCACGCAAGCGCAATCGACAGACCGGCGCCGGCGGCCGCGCCGGGAAGGGCGGCAATCGTGACCTTCGGCAGCCGATGGAGGGCGAGCGACACCTTTTGGTGAAGGACGCGCAGCTCGTCGGTCCGGCGCTCGGGGGACGGCCGGGCCGCGGTGCCCGCCGCCTGCTCACGATGGGCCGCGGCGAACCCCTTCACATCGCCCCCGGCACAGAACGCTCCGCCCTCTCCGGTGACCACGAGGCAGCCGATCGTGGGATCCGACGCGACGACCGGGAGCGCTCGAGCGAACCCGTCGTAGATCTCGTCGTGCAGCGCATTTCGGCGCTCAGGGCGGTTGAAGCTGAGTACGGCGGTGCGGTCCTCGACGTAGCCGAGGAGGTAGTCAGTGCCGGTCTCGAGTGGACGCGTTGCCACGTGAGGAACCTCCGAAGTAGAAGCGCGACAGCCTAGGACCGGTTCGGTCCACCTTCCAAGGCGGATTCAGCGGCGCTGGACCAGCTCGTGCCAGCGGGCGTCGGCGATCCGGACCAGAGCCGTGAGCTGGTGACGTTCACGGGCCCGGAAGGGGCGGCCGCCGCGACCAAGCACGAGTGTCAGATCGGCACCGTCAAGGGTCGACCATGCGATGTCGGCCGGGCCCGATTCGCCGGCAGCGACACGGAGCGACGCCCGGCTCCCCGAGACGAACGCGGAGATCCACGGCACCTCGGGCGCCCGGCCGACGACGGCGAGAGCCTCGGGACTGTCGAACGAGATCACCGCCGCCCACTCCGCCTCGAAACCCCTGCTCGCTCGTCC
>JANPDB010000389.1:0-2791 GCA_031431255.1 Acidimicrobiia bacterium
TCCCAGGCGAGGAAGTTCGGGGTGATCTCCTTCTCCACGAACCGCCGGAACGCGTCGCGGAACATCGCGTGCTCGTCGTTGAAGATCGCCCGTTTCACGGAGCTACTTCTTCTTGTCTTCGACGCGGTCGATGTGGATCCCACACGCGCTGAACTTCGTGTTCTCGCCGAACCGCACTGCCTTGAATGCTTTGGACGATGTTTTGAGCGGATCGCCGAAGATCGCCGACTTCGCGTCCTTCTTCACCGCAGCAATTCCGGCATCGAACTGATCGAGGAGCGTGCTGATGGTCTTCTCGTCGCCCCGCGGGCTCGGGATGTCCCGGAGGCTGGCGCTGAGCTTCTCCAGCTCCGGCACGGCGATCGTGGCGGTGAACTTCGTGACGGCCTCGGGAAGGGCGATGTCGACCTTCTTGAGGCGCCCGCCGCGCGTGGAGCGTGCCTTCTCGGTCTCGATCTTCTTCGATTCCGTGAGGAGCTTCACGTTCGAGGCGGCGCAGAGCTTGTCGGCCTCAGCGATGTATTCGCCGAGATCCTTGGGGAGTTTCTGGGCGGATACCGGCAAGGCGATGACGCCTGCGGCAACGCAGGCAAGGGCAACGGCGACCGGGGTACGGCGGGAAAGTCGAAAACGCACGGAGACAGGCTACCGCCGCTCACCCGATGGGCGATTGCTCCCGTCGGATCGTCCAAACCGGAAGGCGTTCGCCCGTCGGTGCACCACCGCCGAACCCTCTCGGGTAAGACTCAAGCGCCGTGTTGCCCGTCCTGTCGACCCTCGCCCTGGTTCGGATCTGCCGTTGAACGAAACGCGACGGACGGTCATCGTCAGAGCTCCGGTCCGGACCGCTGATGTGGGCGGATGGACCGACACCTGGTTCGCTGTCCGCGGGATCGTCACCAATGTGGCCGTGGATCCCGGCGTCGAGGTGATGGCCCGGATCGTCGATCTCCCGGCCGACCACGCCCGGATCATCATCGATGACCTCGGACTCGACAGCATCGTGGACCTCCGCGACCCGATCAGCGCGGCCGATCCCTTTCTGGCAATGGCTGCTGCTGCGGCAAAGTCATCGGCACCGGTGGAGATCCGGCTCCGGTGCTTCGTGCCTCCGGCGAGTGGACTCGGTACTTCGGCTGCCGTCAGCGTCGCAGTGATCGGCGCGGTGTGGGCGTTGGGCGGCCGGGGGATCGATCCGGTGGCCCTCGCGTCGGCCGCTCATGGTGTCGAGACGTCGCTCGGCCTGCAGTCGGGAGTGCAGGACCAACTCGCGGCGGCGTGCGGAGGAACGAGACGGTACGACATCCGCTATCCGACGATGAAGGCGTCGCACGTGCTCCACGACGATCCGGCAGCGCTCTTCGACGGACGGCTCCTGACGGTGTACCTGGGGCAGCCGCACTCTTCCTCGGAAGTGCACGGCGATGTCATCGCCGAATTGGAAGCGGGTGGTCACCGCGCCGCGCTCGACGATCTTCGCGTCGCCGCCATGAACGGCGCGACGGCGCTCTCGCGTCGTGACCTCCGGGCGTTCGGCCGGGCGATGCGCAACCACAACGACGCGACCCGCCGCTTGCACGCACCGATCGTTTCTCCGCTTGCCGATCAGGTCGGAGCGCTCTCCGATGCCTTCGGAGGGCTTGGCTGGAAGGTGAACGGGGCCGGGGGAGTCGGGGGCACCGTCGCGGTGCTCGCCGGTGCCGATGCAGATGAGCGCGTTGCTCTCATCGCCGCGATCGCCGCGCACCCGGGCTGCGAGGTCCTCCCGTTGCGTCCGACCCGTAACGGCCTCACCGTCCACGAGCCTGAAGACCTACGGGACTCCCCTGACAAAGTCGCCGACGATCGCCCGGGCGGCGGCGCCGCTTGGCCGTCGCGACGGTGAGCGAATTGCTCGTATGGGCGCGGTGTCGGTAGTCCCCTGCGCAAGGGCGTTTCGTCGACGAAGATCCGAGGGTCATCGGAGGCTGAGTAGCTCCCACCGCGAACGAGACTCCAAATCCTGCGGAGGAACGTGGTCTCGTGCTCGCAATGCGATGGGGCCCGCGAAGCGTGCGGGGCTTACGTGAGTCGATAACCGATGCCGCGAGTCGTGCCGATGCGGTGCGCGTCGGAACCTGCTTTCACGCGCAGTCCGCGCACGACGACGTCCACGACATTGCTAGTGCCGTCGTAAGCAACTCCCCACACTTCGTCAAGGAGATCAGCTCGACTGACCGTGGTTCCGCTCCGGCGTGCGAGCACGGCCATCACGCCGTACTCGAGTGGAGAGAGCTGCACGCGTCGGCCGCCGAGAGCGACCGTGTGATCGGTTGGGTCGAGGAACGGTTCCTCGGTGATGCCCAGCTCCGCGGCCGCGAGCTGGGTGAGCCAACCGTCGACTGAATTGCACCCGAAGTCGAGTGCGCCGAGATGATATTCGTCGGGTCCGATCATTGCGGGACCGAACGTGGTGAAACCAAGCACGATCAGGGCGTCAACGAACGGTGCGGGATCATGCAACGTGGTGTACACGCGGCCGAGGTGCGGACGCATGTTGAAGTAATCACGCTTCACGTCCAGCCATGCTGCTGCTTGGGCGCTGCTCGGGCCATCACCTCCAGCCGCGGTGGTGAGCCATCGTCTCAGCACCACCGTCGTCTGTCCGGGAGGGAGCGGATTGCGGGCCGCATGCGATGCGAAACCGGCGAGAACCGGGTCGACACGTTCGAGCGATTGCGGTATGTCGCGCCAGGCGGCGACGATGGAACAGCCGACGAGTGTCCCCGTCCGATCGCGCACGACACGAACA
>JANPDB010000390.1:0-4116 GCA_031431255.1 Acidimicrobiia bacterium
AGTAGTCCTCGTGAGCGCGTCGCCATGACTCCGCCGAGGTGAACGACTCCCCTTCGAGGTCAGCCAGCGCGAACGTCACATCAGCGAGGCGGAGAATCTCCACGGTCGTGGTCTCGAGGACCGCAAGCGGACGACCGGTGGAGTCATGCATCGTCCAACGGCTTCCCGGTTCCGGCACCCCAGCAGGGTCGTGCCGCGCCAAGTCGTACAAGTCGAACGTGGCCGTTTTCGCGCCGGCAAGGACCAATCCGGAGAGCCGTTCCCGCAGCGGTCCGGGCGTCGCGAATCCGGGAAGAACATCGAGATCCACGCCTCCGTTCTTATCAGCCGGGTCGCGGTCTGGCGGTGGCCACAGGTAGTCATTCGGGCCAAGAGCGAGCAATGCCGGATAGAATCTCTACGTGAGCGGCGCCGATCGTCCTGATGAACGAACGGGCATGGCGGTAGCGCTCGATCTGCTGGAGTTTTCGCTTCTTGTGCGCGCCGAACGGCACCGCCGCGAGCATCCTGACGCCACCGAGGAAGAAGTAGCTGTGGTGGTCCATGCCTGGAAGACTGACCGCCCGGGAGCACCCCATGGCGACTCCGAGGGGTGCTCAGTGGCGTGGCCGCGACTGAAGAAGCCTTCGTGACCACGGTCGAGCAGCAACTCCGGCAGGCGACCGGAGACGTTGCTGAGGTCGGGGCCCGCTTCGCTGTTGTCGGTGGGCTTGCGGTGTCGGCGCGAGCCGAACCCCGGATGACGCGAGACGCCGATCTCGCAATCGCCGTCCGAGACGACGAAGAGGCGGAGCGAATCGTTCTCGCCATGCAGGCCCGGGGCTACTCGGTGCTCGCAGTTGTCGAGCAGAACGCGACAGGTCGTCTCTCAACGGTGCGACTCGTCTCTGCAGCGTCGGTAGTGACGGATCTGCTGTTCGCTTCGTCGGGCATCGAGCCAGAGATCGTCGAACGGGCAACCGATATCTCGGTGGTTCCCGGCCTCATCCTGCCTGTTGCGAGCGTCGGTGATCTGATTGCCATGAAACTCCTTGCCCGCGATGACCGACATCGCCCCGCGGATGCCGACGACCTTCGGGCCCTGCGCGAGGTTGCCACCGAAGAGGACTGGAGCGTCGCCCGAGGCTCCGTCGCGTTGATCGAACTCCGTGGATTTGCTCGCGAACGTGACCTGGGGGCCCTGCTCGACTCGCTGATTCGCTACGGGGCCTACGAGTAAGAGTTCGGTCAGAGCCGAGATGAGTTCGCGATGACTGAACGTCCACGCGAAGCTTCCCTGGCCATGTTGTCCGCCCCTCCCCGTCGACGAGTTTCGTTCGGCGCACTTCTCGTTCTCTCGTCGGCTATCGCCGTTGTTGCGTGGGCGATCGTCCGCGGGTCCTCGATCCGGCGGAATCCGGACACCAAGCTCGAGGCTGCCCCACTCGTCGGTACCTGGGATTGGTCGCCGTCGTGGAAGGTCATCCCGGCCGTCATCATCGGTTGCGTCGTGGTTCTGTGGGCCGGACGGGGACAGCCCGAACGTCTGCGACGCCGAGACCTCGGAGTCATAGGTTCACTTAGCTTCGTCTGGACGGTGGCACTCGCCTGGTCCCAGGGGCGCGCAACGATGATCGATCCGATTGTCGATCCCACGGAGTACTGGGCCCGACTTCCCAAACTCCCGCCAGCCACCGACATGCTGCGGGTCTGGGCCGACCCCATGTGGATGCGCAACCAGCCGGTGCATCTGAAAGGGCACCCGCCCGGCTACGTGCTCATCCTCAAGGCGATGGCACAGGTGGGGCTGCGCAGCCCCTGGGCCGCGGCTGCGTTGAGCTGGCTGGCGGCGGCCAGCGTTGCCGTGGGTCTGGTGGTGATCGTGCGACTGTGCACCAAGGGGGACGCGTGGCGTCGGGTCGCGCCGTTCGCCGTGGTTACTCCCTGCGCGGTGTGGATGGGTACCTCGGCTGACGCCGTGTTCACTGCATTCGGTGTGTGGGGGGTCGTGGGTGTCGTGGCGTCCGTCTCTGCCGTTCGGGCGAAGCGGAGG
The DNA here is from genome assembly GCA_031431255.1 of Acidimicrobiia bacterium. Lineage (GTDB taxonomy): Bacteria > Actinomycetota > Acidimicrobiia > Acidimicrobiales > JANYDT01 > JANLQX01. The sequence goes on from JANPDB010000390.1 coordinate 2,033, forward strand.
CTTCTGTTCGGCGTACTGGGAGGGCTCTCGCTCGGTTGTGCGGTCTTCCTCTCCTACGGCATGGCGCCGTTCCTGATCATCCCCGGGCTGGCGATCCTCGGTGCGCCGTCGATCTCGTGGCGAGAACGGGCACAGAGCATCGCCTCAACGGCGATGGGCGGTCTCGTGGTCGTGGCCACCTTCGCGGTCTTCCGCTTCTGGTGGTTCGACGGGCTCGCCACCACGCGAATCTTCTATTGGAAGGGAACGGCCAAATTCCGACCGTGGGGATACTTCTTCGTCGCAAACATCGCCAACGTTGCGATCGCTTCTGGCCCGGCCGTCATTGCTGGAATGGGGGTCGTGGTCGGGGCCGGTCTTCGTGACGCGAGAGCAAGCCTTCGCTCGTTGGTCGAAACCGTCGATCGTTCCTGGGTCTTGGCACTCGGGGCGGTGCTTGCGATGTTCAGCGCGAACGTCTCGCAGCTCTCGAAAGGGGAGACCGAGCGAATCTGGTTGCCCTTTTTCGTCTTCCTCGTGCCCCTCACGTCGGCCCTCGGCCACACGCTTTGGAGTCGCCGGTGCTGGATCGCGCTCCAGGCGGCCACGGCCCTTGTGCTGCAGATCGGACTGCTGTCGAAGTGGTAGGCGGGTTCAGGCCATCGATGGAGTCCTTGCCCGGCTGAACACACCAAGCACGGCGAGCGTGCCGATGGCCAGAGCCAGCCAGAAGCCCATGGTGCCGCCGGTGGCGCCGAGGAATCCGCCGGTCCAGCCGGAGCGTCCGTCTCGCCACAGAAGGGCCACCAGCACGGTCAGCACCGCGAACCCCGCACCCCCCGCGAGCGAAAGGACCCGCTGCCGGAGAACCGCACCGGCGATGATCGCCGCCCCCAACGCAATCGTCAGGAGAGCCGAGAGCGGGTTGAACCACAGCACCTTGAGCTCGCCGAACTCCCACCCGAGCAACGCTCCCTGCTTCGCGGCGAAGTCCGTCGATCTGGCCACGATGAGTCCCAGAACGCCGACCGCGACCGCGACGCCACCGAGCACGACCTGCGCCTGACGCGCTGCTTCTGCACCCTTGCGTCGCACGCCGTCGACTCCGAGATGACGGCCGGCACCCGTGGCGAAGAGCAGGAGGTGAATGGCGAACATCAGGTAATACGACCACGGCCACTCGTAGGCCTTGGTGTACGTGAGCACCGACATGGCGATCGACACGCTGAGCGCAGCTCCGACGAGCGAGGCGATCCGGGTGAAGTAGCCGGTCAGCAGGAGAGCAGCGATCGTTGCTTCGGTGATCAGCGTGATCCAGCCGAACACGCTGTACTGCTTCACCACGACGTTCTCCAGGAACCACGAATACGGCGGGAACACCGGGCGCTCGATCGCCGACGCGACGTACTTGTAGAGTCCGTTCCCTTTCTGCTCACCGAAATTCCCCGGCCGCTTCCACTCGAGGTTGGAGAGCCACAGCAGCCCGACGACAATGCGCATCGCACCGATGATCAGCGGTTGCGCTTTCGCTTCGAGCGAATCGAGGCGACCTTGGAGTGTCGATTGGCGGCTGGAGTCATTGGTCATGGGTCGAACAGTACGGGTCCGATGCCCCGCCGCGCCGGATCTCCCGATCAGCGGCCATTCAGCGTCTCACAGGAGTTCTCAGCTTGGCCCGGGCGAACTCCTCCATGCCATCGGCGAACGAAATGCTGGAGCGGAAACCGAGCACCGCTTCGGCTCGGTTCGTCGATGCGAACACATGGCGCACATCGCCGAGTCGGAACGCCCCGGAGATCCTCGGCCACAGCTCGTCGCCTGGGCCGGCCCCGAACGCCCGTGCCAGTTCTTCGGCCATCTCGCCGACCGTCCGCGACTGCGTGGAAGCGATGTTGCACGCCACGAACGTTCCGATCGGGCGCTCGGTGAGCAGCGCGGCGACGTTGGCGGCAGCGACATCACGTACGTGGACGAAGTTGCGGCGCTGCCGACCGTCCTCGGTCACGTTCGGGTTTCGACTGTCCTCGAGGGCCGACCGGAAGATGCTGGCGACCCCGGCGTAGGGGGTGTTGCGGGGCATGCGTGGTCCGTAGACGTTGTGGTAG
>JANPDB010000391.1:0-2291 GCA_031431255.1 Acidimicrobiia bacterium
CATCTGAAAGGTGCCCTCCTGAAGAGCGGAATGGGTTGGTGTAGAGACCCCCATCCTCGCTGCTCAGCGGGCACTTTTCGCGGACACGCAACCCATCAACCCCAAACCACCACGGTGGATCCAGGCTGAGTCGTACCTACCATTCGCACGAGGAGCAGGCATGTCAGAGTCCGTGGTCACCGTGTCCCCTCCCCGCGCGAACTCAACGACGAATTCGTTGCTCGACTCGTCGCTGATGTGGTTCGGGCAGGCGCTGCGCAACGAGAGCGTCGATGTCACCGCAGCGTTCTTCGCCCTCGAGCCCCGAGCGCAACTCATCGCTCTCGACGTTCTGGGGTCGTCTTTGCGCGCGGCACTGCGGATCGCGGACATCGACTCCTCAGTGTTCGGTGCCGCCAGCGCGGCGCACTACCGCAGCTGGCTTGCATCCGACCCTGGGGCATGACGCCCTCTCCGCCTGCCGACGTCTTGGCTAGGGCTGACCGACGTAAAGAGCGATCTTGCCCTTTGCCCTGCCCGACTCGCTCAGCTCGTGAGCTCGTTGGACGTCGGGGAGCGCGAACTCCGCACCGACGATGGGACGAAGTTTGCCCCGCTCGATCAAGGCCGTCAGCTCATTCAACGCGCTTGCGTTTGGTCCGATGAAGAGGAACGCGCTTCGCACGCCATGTTGGAGCGCGCGGTCTTCCGATGGTGGCGACGTGATCGAAACCAGCATCGCATTCGGGCTCATCGTCGACCACGAGTGATCCTGCGTCGGGCCACCGATCGTGTCGAACACGAGGTCGATGTCCTTGGCGGAGTCCTGGAACGGTGTGGCGGTGTAGTCGATGAGCTCGTCGACACCCAGCGATTCCACGAGCCCACGATTTGGGGCTGACGCCGTTCCGATCACCTACGCGCCATGAACGGCATGGGAAACGTGACCATTCCCTTCATGTGACCGGCACGGATCTTCCAGTCGACGGGGTTGACCGAGGTGCCGACGACTCGAATGAGGACATCGTCGTCATTCACCGTCGGAATCGGGACGTCGGTGTAGCGGAGTACGTCTGGTGCGCCGTACTCGTAGATCTGGATTGCTTTCATGTGATCTGTACCTCTCGTTGGGTTGGGGACGGCATGCCAGCAGCTTCGTATGCGGCGCCCTCGTCGAGGGTCTCCGCGGCGAGCAGTGCGGCGGCGAGTTGATTGAGCTGGGGACGATGTTCGGTCAGCCGCTGGAGCGCGTCGGCGTAACAGCGATCGATGAGGGCACGTACTTCCACGTCGACGAGTTCGAGGCTCGCGTCGGAAGCCGAACCTGGATCACCGCGGAATCGCAGCTGCCCATCGGTGGCCGGGAGGACAGAGACCGGTCCGATCGCTTCGGACATGCCCCACCGGCCGACCATCTGCCGGGCAATCGAGGTGCACTGTTCAAGATCGGACTCCGCACCCGTGGTCACCGCGCCGTAGACCAGTTGCTCGGCGGCGCGGCCGCCGAGGGCGCCGGTGATGCGACCGCGGAGATACTCGGCGTCGTAGCCGTAGCGATCGGTGTCGGGCGTCTGGAAGGTCACGCCGAGGGCGTTGCCACGCGGGATTATAGAGATCTTGCGCACCGGGTCAGCGCCCGGCAGCAACATTCCCAGCAGGGCATGGCCGCTCTCGTGGTACGCCGTCCGCTCACGATCGCTCGGCGAGATAGTGATGTGGCGTTCGGCCCCCAGGATGATCTTCTCCAGCGACTGCGAGAAGTCCGACGGCACCAGTTGATCGCGGTTGCTCTTGGCCGCCAGCAACGCGGCCTCGTTCACCAGGTTCTTCAAATCGGCGCCCACCATTCCCGGAGTGGTCGCCGCAACCTGGGCGAGCGACACGTCGTCGTTGAGGGGTACCCCGCGAGCGTGTATCTCGAGGATCGCTTTGCGCCCTGCCAGGTCGGGAGGGTTCACCACGATGCGACGGTCGAATCGGCCCGGTCGCAGCAGGGCCGGGTCGAGAACGTCGGCTCGGTTGGTCGCAGCGATCACGACAACCCCGTCGGTCTGGGCGAACCCGTCCATCTCGGTGAGGATCTGGTTCAGTGTCTGTTCTCGTTCGTCGACGCCACCGAAACTGGCGCCACCTCCTCGCGCTCGACCGATGGCGTCGAGCTCATCGATGAAGATCATCGATGGCGCTACTTTCTTGGCCTGATCGAACAGATCGCGTACGCGGCTGGCACCCACACCCACGATCATCTCGATGAACTCCGCAGCGGAAACGGAGAAGAACGGAACACCGGCTTCGCCGGCCACGGCGCGGGC
>JANPDB010000392.1:0-4949 GCA_031431255.1 Acidimicrobiia bacterium
CTGGGCGCGGCGATCGCCGACCTCGAGGGGGTCCGAGAGGTGCATTCCACCACCGGAGACCACGATCTCCTCGCCATCTTGTGGGTCCGAAGCCACGAAGACGTCGCCACCATCGTGACCGAGCGGATCTGCCGCCTTCCCGGGGTGCGGGAGACCCGCACGTCCATCGCTTTCCGCACCTACGGAAACGTCGACACGTCCGGGATCTGACTCGACCGCCGGTCGGCGCCACAGAGTGCGTCCGGCGGCGCTTGAATGGACGGGTGCTGATCGTCGTCTCGCCCGCCAAGTCACTCGACTACGAATCGACCCTCGCGACCACTACGGCTACCCGGCCACAGATGCTGGAGCGGTCGAAAGAACTCATCGAGGTGATGCGGACGAAGAGCCCCGCCGACGTTGCCCGGCTCATGTCGATCTCCCCGTCGCTCGCACAGCTGAATGTGGACCGCTACCGCGATTTCGAGGTGCCGTTCACCAAACGGAACTCCCGGCAGGCCCTCCTCGCCTTCAATGGCGACGTGTACGACGGCTTGGCCGCCCGGGCGACGTTCACCGAGGACGACTTCACCCACGCGCAGAAGACGTTCCGAATTCTCTCCGGGCTCTACGGCGTCCTCCGCCCGCTCGACCTCATGATGCCCTATCGCCTCGAGATGGGTACGAAGCTTGCGACGGCGAAAGGGCGTGACCTTTACGACTTCTGGGGCGACGAGATCACCCTCGCTCTTCGCGCCGCAATCAAGAAGAGCCCAGGCGAGCGAGTGCTCATCAACCTCGCATCGCAGGAGTACTTCGGTTCGGTCCGGCCAACGAAACTCGACGCGCCAATCGTGGCTCCGGTGTTCCTCGATCGCAAGGACGGCGGTGACCCGAAGATCATCAGCTTCTTCGCCAAGAAGGCCCGCGGCATCATGTCCGGCTGGTTGATACGCGAACGTATTACTTCCGCGGACGAGATCGTGAACTTCGCCGAAGCCAGCTACGCCTTCGACCCGGTCCGTTCATCGCCCGAGCGCCCGGTCTTCGTTCGTTGACCGGCCGGATCCGCTCGGTCCGGCACAGCTCAGAACGGATCCGGCTCCGGACTCGCCACCAGGTGAGGAAGGTGCAGGTGAGGAAGATGCACTCCATGTGCGGACGCGAGATGGGCGAGCCGCGGTTCGCACGTAATGAGGAGCGCCTGTCTGGCCCGCTCCAGAGGCGTTCCACCCGGAAATCGTCGCGCCACCTTCGGGAATCGTTGCAGGTACGCCTCGAGGAGCACCGAAGCGTGCTCGGGCTGGACTCGTCCGTCGACGACCCGGCCGATCATCGGGAGCCACTCGCCCTCCACGAGCACATCAATGGCGTGCGGGGAGCGAAAGTTCCGCCACCACTTCTTGGCCTCAGGATCCGCGACGAGGACGACCAACCCGTCCCCGTGCCTCGCATACTGGACGGGCGTCGTGACCGTACGGTTCGTCACCCGACCGGCGTAACGGACGACACCGGTCGATCCCGACAGAACCCGGTGCAGCGGAGATCTCAAGACAGCCGAGACAAAGGAGTTGCCGATACCCATATTCGGCCAGTCTGAGCCGAGTGACGCCGGGCCCGGTAGGGCCTTTCGTCGGTAGTACGCCCCGGGCACTTCCCCGGTGTCGTGCTACCGCATCGATCGGTAGCGGCGAAGGAGAGCGTTCGTCGACGAGTCGTGTCCAAGGCCCGCGTCGTCGGCCGCTTCGAGCTCGGCGGCGATACGTGTGGCCAGCACCTTGCCGAGCTCCACGCCCCACTGGTCGAACGAATTCACGTTCCAGATCACTCCCTGCGTGAACACTTTGTGCTCATAGAGCGCAACCAACTGGCCGAGCACCTCGGGTGTCAGCTGAGGCGCCATGATCGTGGTCGACGGATGGTTCCCGGCGAAGGTCTTGTGCGGCACGAGATGCTCGGCGACCCCTTCGGCCCGCACTTCGTCCGAGGTCTTCCCGAAGGCCAACGCTTCGGTCTGGGCGAAGAAGTTCGCCATGAGCAGATCGTGGTGCACGTCGAGTCCGTGATTCGGACGGGCGAAGCCGATGAAATCGCAGGGGATGCGGATCGTGCCCTGGTGGATCAGCTGATAGTACGCGTGCTGACCATTGGTGCCCGGCGTACCCCACACAACGGGACCGGTCTGCGCGGCGACGGGCACGCCGTTGCGGTCCACCGATTTCCCGTTGCTCTCCATGTCGAGTTGCTGGAGATAGGCCGCGAACTTGCCCAGCTCGTGGCTGTACGGAAGGACCGCGTGCGTCTGGGTGCCGAGGAAGTTCCCGTACCAAACGCCGAGAAGACCGAGGAGGACGGGGAGGTTCCGGTCGAACGGCGCAGTTCGGAAGTGCTCATCCATCGCATGGAAGCCGGCGAGCATCGACCGGAAGTTGTCGGGCCCCACGGCGATCATCAGCGACAGCCCGATGGCGGAGTCGAACGAGTACCGACCGCCGACCCAGTCCCAGAACCGGAACATGTTCGCCGTGTCGATACCGAACTCGGCCACCTTCGCCGTGTTGGTCGAGACGGCGACGAAGTGTCTCGCCACTGCATCCTCACCGAGCGCGGCGACCAGCCACGCCCGTGCCGAGCGGGCGTTGGTGAGCGTCTCGATCGTCGTGAACGTCTTGGAGCTGACGACAAAGAGGGTCGTGGCGGGATCGAGGTCTCGCACTGCCCCCCAGAGGTCGGCACCGTCGACATTGGAGACGAAACGGCAGGCGATGTCGTGTTGGCGGAAGGCGGCCAATGCGTCGTAGGCCATGGCCGGGCCGAGGTCGGAACCGCCGATACCGATGTTCACGATCGTGGAGATACGAAGCCCGGTCGCCCCGAGCCACCGACCGTGCCGGACGCGCTCGGAGAACGCCGCCATCTGGTCGAGTACGGCGTGCACGTCGGGCACGACGTCGACACCTTCGAGCACGACCGAAGATCCACGGGGTGCCCGCAACGCCGTGTGCAGCACGGCGCGATCCTCCGTGATGTTGATGCGTCGCCCGGCGAACATGGCATCGATCTGCTCTCGCAGCCCGGCGGCATCGGTCAGGGTCAGAAGCGCCGACAACGCGGCCGAGTCGACAAGATGCTTGCTGTAGTCGACGAAGAGGTCTGCGCCCGACACGGCGTGGGTTTCCCCACGTTGCGGATCGGCCGCGAACAGATCCCGGAGATGCGTTTGGCGCAACCGATCAGCATGCGCGCCGACCTCTTCCCATGCGGGCGAGCCGATCACAGTGGGCATAGGGACGGGCGGCATGTTCATGACGGTCCTTTTCGACGGGGGCACTCCCTCCGGAGCACCTGGCCCATGATGGCCGCTCGGCGGCATGGTCCGGCGCAGGAGTGGGTCCTTCCCACAGGTTGCTCCTCGCCGGCGCAAAGCCGACGGACCGGCTCAGGTCCGGTAGCCATCGGGCACGGAGGGAAACCGCGGGTCGAGGCCCCAGCCGATGACGTCAGTCGTCTCGACCAGCCAGCGGGTCAGGGTCCGTTCCAGCAATTGCCGAGTCTCCGCGAGTGCGGGGTCGCCGATCACGTTGACGATCTCGTCGGGGTCGGTCACCCGGTCGTAGAGTTCGCCCGACTCCTCCTGCCGGTGAACGTAGGTGTGGGTGGCCGTTCGGAGGGCGACCGCAAGGCCGACGAGTTCCGGTCGTTCCCGTTGCAGGCGTGCCTTCGCCTCATACGGACCGGGAATCGGCTCCTCAAGGAGGTCCACGTCGGTCGGGCGGAAGCCGCCCTCGGTGACAGAGAATGCGCGATGGGCCAGAGAAGCGTCACTGAGCAGGGGCACGAGGGATCGACCGAAGTGGGTGTGTCCGACCGTGATGTCGCCGATCTCGGCCAACGTCGGGAGGATGTCAACCAGCTCGACCGGTGACTGCACGACACCACCGGAAACGCGCGGGTCGTGGATCAGCAGAGGGGTTCGGGTGAGAGACCGGTCGAGACCGCTCGGCCACTTCTCCACCAGGTCGTAGTCGCCGGCGAACTCGCCGTGGTCGGAACAGAACACGGTCACCGTGTTGTCCGACTCACCCGTTCCTTCGACCGCCCGCAGCACTCGCCCGAGTTGACCATCGACCCTCGAGACCATCCCGTAGTACGTGCGCTGAATATCTGCCCACTGACCTTGTTCAAGGAGGTCAAAGTGCTTCACGGCGCGCAACGCCGCGTGAAACTCCGGCTTGCTCGTCTGGGGCGGGATCCGATCGGGAACGTCGCTCGCCGTGTGGAGCGAGAACCACGGATCTTCCACCTCGAAAGGCGGATGGGGAAAGATCAGCGGGACAAAGAGCAGCCACGGTCCCCCCGGCGAATCAGCGAGCCACTGCTCGGCCGTGCGGACGCAGGCTTCGTCGAAATCGAGGACCGGTCCGTCGGCGGGGTCGTGATCGCGGCGGCCCACGAACATCGCGTTCCATTGCGGGCTGTGCTCGGGGAACGGCGAGGGAGAGAACCCGTGCCGCGGTCGCACGAGCCAGCCACAGATGTCCGTCGACGCCTCGGTCACCCCAGGGGCGAACACGTCACCTCTCCGACCGGCGAAACACACGTTGTAGCCGGCATCCTTGGCCAGGCGGAGAAGGTTGGCCTGCCACGGTTTGAGCAGGTTGGTCAACGTCCGATGCCCATGGACATGTAGGTACCACCCCGTCATCATCGACACGCGCGAGGGACCGCACACCGGATGCTGGACGAATGCGTCCTCGAACACCGTCGAGCGCGACGCCAATTCGTCGAACACGGGGGTGTGTGCCGTCTTGCGACCCGGAGCGAAAGGCGAGAGTGCATCAGCACGCAGTTGGTCCGCCATGAAGATGACGATGTTCGGCCGCTGATGGGTGGGCATGCCATAGCCTGGGCGGCGTGAGCCTCTCAGACCAATTCCCTGCCGGCGTCCTGACCGGGGACGCCGTTTCCCA
>JANPDB010000393.1:0-3034 GCA_031431255.1 Acidimicrobiia bacterium
TCCTTCCGGCCGGGGTACGCCGCCGGATCGACGAGGTGATCTTGCCCGGCCGCAACGTCAACCCGGCTGACGCCGGCTGAGCTTGTCCCTGACTGGGAGCGATCGAAGTGACAGGAGGTATCGCTCTGAGCGATCATGAAGCTGTCGTCGGGGGATCCGGACGACGTCAGCCTTGAGGGAAACCAGTTCAGTCGATGGATCTTCGCCAACTTGCGGCTCTGACGGCTGTTGCCTATTGCGGGACGTTCTCGGCGGCAGCCGAACGCCTCCACACCGTCCAATCGAACGTCTCCGCGCACATCGCCCGCCTCGAACGCCAGCTCGGGGTGACGCTGATCGACCGTTCAGCCGGTCGTCTCACCGAGGAAGGTGAGGTCGTCGTCAGCCGGGCCCGCCGGATCAACAGTGAGCTCGAGGCGCTGATCGCCGATGTGAATGCGTTGCGCGCCGAAGTGGTCGGCGAGGTTCGTGTCGGCGTGATCGGCACGGTGGCCCGCTGGGTCGTTCCGGCACTGCACCAGCGCATGCGCCTGCGCCACCCCGGTGTGCATATCGTCGTCGTCGACGCCTCGACGACGTCGCTCGCCCCCCAACTGCTGGCCGGCTCGCTGTCGCTGGCCATCGTGAACCTGCCGCTCAACGACCCCGACATGTCGGTGACGCCGTTGTTCGACGAGGAGATCCTCGCCGTCATCCCGGAGGGCAATCTCTGGTGGGACAGGACGGAGCTCGACGCCGCCGAGCTCGACAAGGTTCCAGTGATACTCGCGCCTCGAGGGACTGCCTACCGGGCCGAACTCGATCTCGCGGCCGACGCGATCGGCATCACCCTCATGCCGTTGGCCGAGATCGATGGCGTCCGACTCATCACGTCGCTCGCCTTCGACGGCGTCGGCGTGGCGATCGTGCCGTCCACTGCGGTGCCCCCCCACCTCACCGGCCCGTGGAAGGCCATTCCGGTTCGTCGGATGCCACCGCGTCAGGTCGGCGTCGTGCAACGTCGCAGGGGCATGTTGCCCGCTCCGGCCAGGGCGCTGCTGTCCGTACTCCACGAGATCCTGCCGGTCGAGGCATCGCGGCAACGCGGCGTCACGTTGGCCGGCGAGGAACGCGCCGCACCATCGGTGTGAGCGGGTCTGGCGATCGCGTTCGCGCGTCGGCACAAACGTCTGAGAACACGCGGTCCGCGAGAACTGCGAGCGCTACCGTGCTCGGCGTGCATCCGTTCCGATTCGGCATCAAACTGCGCAACGCTCCATCTGGGGCAGCATGGCGGGACATGGCACGAATGGCCGAGAACCTTGGTTACTCCACGCTGTTCCTGGCCGATCACTTCGAGGAGTCGTGGAATCCGACAGTCGCCTTGACGGTCGCCGCCGAGGTCACCACCACGCTGAAGCTCGGGGCGTTGGTCTACGACAACGATTACCGCCATCCCCTGGTTCTCGCCCGTGATGTCGCCGCCATGGACCTGTTCTCGGAGGGCCGCGTGGAGTTCGGGATCGGTGCGGGCTGGCGGACGAGTGACTACGAACAGTCGGGCATCGTGCTCGATCGTCCTGGCGTTCGCATCGATCGCATGATCGAGGCCGTTGAATGCATGAAACGTCTGTGGGCAGACGATCACGCGTCGTTCGCCGGGAAGCACTACACACTTACGAACGCGACGTGCCACCCTCGACCGTTCACACCGGGCGGACCGCCGATCTGCATCGGCGGCGGCGGGCGCAAGGTGCTCACCGCGGCGGCGGAACATGCGTCGATCATCGGGGTGAACCCGGAACTGACGAGTGGCACTGCCGGGATCGAGGCGGGGAAGACCGCAGTGTCGGCACGCTACGGCGAACGCATCGAATGGATAAAGCAAGCGGCGGGAGATCGGTTCGCGTCGATTGAGCTCCAGGTCCAGACCCAGATCGAGCAGGTCGTCCCGAACCGTCGAGAGGTTGCGGCGAACCTCGCGCCGGTGTTCGGACTGACGCCGGATGAGGCGCTCGAGATGCCGATCGTTCTGGTCGGCACCGTCGACGAGATCTGTGCCGACCTGGTCGCTCGCCGCGAGACGTACGGGTTGTCCTACGTAGTCGTGCACGACATCGACGCCTTCGCCCCGGTGGTGGCGCGTCTGGCGGGAACGTGAGCGTTGGCACATGAGCGCAGCGAGCGCGCTCGGCCGCGGCCGAATCGGGGTGTTCGGCGGCACCTTCGATCCGATCCATGTCGCCCACCTTGCGGTGGCCGCCCAGGTGAAGCACCAGCTCGGTCTCGACACGGTGCTCTTCGTCGTCGCGAACGTTCCGTGGCAGAAGGCGCAGCTGCGCAACGTGAGCAACGCCGAGGACCGCTACGCCATGGTCGAGGCGGCGATCAACAGCTATCCCGGATTCGTGGCGAGCCGGATCGAGATCGACCGGGGCGGCGACAGCTACACCGCGGACACGCTCGCTGAACTCGCGGCGCCCGACCGCGAGCTCTTCCTGATCATCGGATCGGATCTCGTCGACGATCTCCCGTCGTGGAATCGCTGGGAGGAGATACCGTCGCTGTGCACGCTGGCAGTGTGCCATCGACCGGGGGAGGCCGACCGAGGCGAATTGGCTCCAGGGTGGCGGACGGTGAGCGTTCGCTCGCCTGCGCTCGAGATCAGCTCGACTGAGCTGCGGTCGATGGCGCGGGAGGGTCGTCCGCTCGATTTCCTGGTCCCAACGGCAGTGCTCGACGTCATCGGCGAGCGGCACCTCTACCGCTCGTGACGCCCATGCCACGTTGTCCCCGAGCGCCCCGAACGTCCGGGGGATTCCCGCGATGGCTTTCGTCGACCAGAATGAGAGGTGAGCACCCGCCCGGTGTTCGCCTGCCGAAGGACTGTTCCGCTGTCACCTGATCCCGCTCACCGCATCGTCGCCGATTCGACCGACTCCATTCGCGCCCTGGCATTTGCCGCGGCCCGCGCCGCCGACGACAAGAAGGGCTCCGACGTTCTGGTGCTCGACGTCGGCGAGACCATCGGCATCACCGACGTGTTCGTCATCGC
>JANPDB010000394.1:0-6003 GCA_031431255.1 Acidimicrobiia bacterium
GGCCCGCATGGTCCAGAAGGTGTGCCAGAAGCACCACGTCATCGCGAAGCTCATGGCCTCATCGGTCATCGATGCGACCGGAGCCGCATCGGGAGCCCCACCGGCGTTCGCCACCAGAATGTCGAGGCGCCCGTAGCGCGCTACCGTCTCGGCGATCAGCGCCTCGCAGACCTCACGACTGGTCACGTCTCCGGCTGAGAAATGCACGGCATCGCCGGCATTCATCTCGGCGAGGGCCTGTGCACCTTTCTCCGCCGAGCGGCCGTTGATGACGACCTTCGCTCCTTCGCGTACGAACGCTTCCGCGATTGCACGACCGATGCCACGGGTGCCACCGGTGACGCACGCAACCTGCCCATCGAGAAGACCCATCGGTAGCACTCCTAGCTCTTGGCCGTCGACGCAGCGGGACCGAAACGGCGATTGAGCGGCATACTAACTCAGCAGTTAGTTTTCAACCATGGACGCACAGATCGCCGGTCTTCTCTCGCTCGACGGCAAGGTCGCCCTGGTCACCGGCGCAGCGACCGGAATCGGCGAAGGGATCGCCCGAACGCTGGCGTTGGCGGGCGCTCACGTCTGGATCGCGGACATCGACGACGTCGGCGCCAGACGGGTGCAGGCCTCCATCGGGGGAACGGCGGTGCATCTCGATGTGACCGACCCCGAACAGTGCAACGCACTGATGGCCACCTTGAAAGAACACGACGGCCTCGACCTGCTCGTCAACAACGCCGGCAGCTACCACGAGGCCGGATCGATCCTCGATCAATCGCACGAGTCGTGGCATCGCAGCATCGACGTGAATCTCGTGAGTCTCTTCAACTGCTCCAAGCCCGCCGCCGCTCTGATGGTCGAGCAGGGGCGTGGTGGGTCGATCGTCAACATCGCCTCGGTGGATGGTTCGATGCCCTGTCTCGGCACCGGCTACGACACCGCGAAGGCGGGCGCCATCCACTTCTCCCGGTCACTGGCCGTCGACCTTGCCCCGCACGGCATCCGGGTGAACGCGGTGTCGCCAGGTGTGGTGCCCGTGCCTACGCTCACGAAGATCCGCACCGGTGAGCTTCCGCCGCTGTGGCCGGTCAACCCCTCCACCAGCGGCCTGATGGGGCCCCTCATGAAACAGCGCTCCGCAAACGTCCCGCTGGGTCGACCCGGAACCCCCACCGACATCGCCCGTGCCGTGCTCTTTCTCGCGTCCGAGGCGGCAAGTTACGTTACGGGCCAGAATCTGAACGTCGACGGAGGATGGACACTGATATGAAAACCAACGACATCATCGATCAAGCAGAGCCGATGGAGGATGAACGCTGATATGAGCACATATGACCTTGCAGCGGACCGGCAGGCGATCATCGACCTGACAATCAACTATTGCTGGACCATCGATTCGAAGGACTTCGAGAACCTCCGAACGGTCTTCCTGCCCGAGGCCACCGCGCTACTTGGCGACGAGCGCAATGGCATCGAGTCGATCATCGAACGAATCCGTGGAGCCCTCGGGCCGCTGGATACAAGTCAGCACATCATCTCGAACCACCAGATCACCGTGACCGGTGACGAGGCGACTGGTCGCTGCTACCTCCACGCCCAACACGTGCGGCGCGCTGCCGAAGGCGGACCGAACTACATCGTGGCCGGCCGCTACCTCGACCGCTACGTCCGGACCCCTGACGGCTGGAGGATCATCCGTCGCGAGATCGCCGTCGACTGGACCGACGGCAACGTCCGAGTCGCACGCCCATAACGATCGTGATGGCCGTCGTCGTTCCAGCGCTCTGACAGCCGCCGACGAACATGGTCTGCGTGCGCTGTCCGTCCCGCCGGAGCGAATCCGGCACTTGGTAGGGCAACGCCACACGCGCCGTCAGCCGGCGTGGCGGACGCGGGGTGCGGGAATCGATCGCAGCGCCCCGGCGCCGAAAAGCCGCCCGTTGATCGCGGCCCTCACGGCATCAACTGCTTGACGGTGACGCTCATTGTCGTCCGAGGCCCCGTCGGTGAGCCCGACGACAATGATTCGGATGAAGGCCCGGAGGGGATTGCGCTGCGACGGGTCGATCTCACCGGCAGCGATGCCCTCGTCGACGAGTGTGTCGAAGAACGTGTATCCCTGCGCGGTCGGCCGCCCCAGCCCAGTGCGAAGGTCATCGTGACGGGCCATGTCGACACGCGCCGCGCCGATGAACCGGGCCAGCCAAGGCTCATCCTGGTTGAGGGCATGGGCTGCTTCTAGGACCGCCTCGAGGCGAGGGATGAAACCCTCGACGTCGGCGAGAGCGACGGCGAATCGGTCATAGATGGCCGACTGCACATGCTCGTAGGCCGCCCGGTACATCAGGATCTTCGAATCGAAGTAGTGATACAGCGCGCCGGTCGTGATGCCGGCTTTGGCGGCGATGAACTTGTTGGTCGTTGCCTCGTAGCCGAGCTCCGCATAGGCCTGGATCGCGATCTCGACGATTCGCTCACGAGTCTCCACGGAGCTCGATGACGGCGGACGGCCGAGCCGACTTGGCTTTTTGGGCACGGCGCCAAGCGTACGGGGACATCCCGGCCAGGGGAAGTAACCCGCCGATCAATTCGGCGTTTCTCCCTCCGCTGTGGTCGAATCGTTGCAGTGCGTCTACGAGCACCAGGACTGCCAAGCACCAACGAAAGCGATGTCGACCGTGAGTCAACCAACCCTCGAAGAGTTCACCACCCAGGCGAAGGCGTGGCTCGAAGCCAACGGAACCCCGAAGAAGGCGACATCGGGTCAAGAAACTCCGTGGGGCACCGGCGAGTTCAGCGTGTCCATCTTCCACGCGCTGTCCTTCGAAGAGGAGAAAGCGCTCCTCGATTCGATCACCGACTGGCAGAAGAAGAAGGCGGCGAAGGGCTACCACGCCATCACCTCGCCGACGGAGTTCGGTGGTCTCGGGCTTTCCAAGGAATACGCCCGGGCCTTCTCCAAGCTCGAGTCGCAGTATGAGACGCCGACCCGCCACGAGACGTTCGGCGTGACCGTCGGTCTGATCGCTCCGACTATCGCCAAGTTCGGGACACCGGAACAGAAGGAGCGCTGGGTCGGGGAGTTCCTCGCCACCAAGTCTCTGTGCTGCCAGCTGTTCTCCGAACCAGGCGCGGGATCGGACCTTGCATCGCTCGGGTGTCGCGCCGTGCGCGACGGTGACGAGTGGGTTGTGAGCGGCCAGAAGGTGTGGAGCAGCGGGGCGCAGTTCTCGAAATGGGGCGAGCTGATCGCCAGGTCCGATGTCGACGTCGCCAAGCACAAGGGCATGACCGCCTTCATCATTCCGATGGATCTTCCGGGGATCGAGATCCGTCCGATCAAACAGATGAGCGGAGGTTCATCGTTCAACGAGGTGTTCTTCAACGACGTCCGGGTGCCCGATTCGCTTCGGCTCGGCAATGTCGGTGACGGCTGGAACGTCGCCCTCACCACCCTCGGATTCGAACGCGACCATTCCGGCAGCGACGGCGGCTCGGCCCGGCCCGGCGGCACCTGGTCCAAGCTCGTGGGCACGGCAAAGGCCCTCGGCCGGGACAAGGAGCCGGCGGTGCGCGAGGCCCTCGTGAGGGCATACGTGAACATGCGGATCGAAGGGTTTGTGAATCGGCGTGCTGCCGATATGCGAGCGGCTGGCGCGCCTCCAGGGCCGGAGGGCTCGCTCGGAAAGCTCGTCTGGACCGAGGGCATGACCGCGATGTCTGTTGCCATCACCACGGTGCTCGGTCCGCAGTTGATCGCCGACACCGGTGAATGGGGCACCTACGCCTGGGGCGAGCACGTGCTCGGCGCCCCGGGGTATCGCATTGCCGGCGGATCCGATGAAGTCCAGCGCAACATCATCGGCGAACGCGTCCTCGGACTCCCGGCCGAGCCCCGGGTCGACAAGAACACGTCGTGGAAGGACACCCCCCGCTGAAGACTTGACGGTATGTACTGGGTCAGCTCAGCACGTTGGGTCGGGATTCGTGCGTTGGGTCGGGATTCGTGCGTTGGGTCGGGATTCGTGCGTTGGGTCGGGATTTGTGCAGTTTTGCCGTTCCAGCCGACCCAACGACACCAGCTGACCCAACGACTCCAGCCGACCCAGCCCGGATGGCCGTATTGCGGTCCTGGCGGGTCGGTGCTGAACTAACCGTCCGATTACTTTTGTCGCCCCGCCGGGCGAGCCACGCAACATCTACTCGAGGAGAACGACATGGACCTGGGACTCACTGGTAAGCGCGCGCTGGTCACCGGAGCAACCAAGGGACTCGGGCGGGCTATCGCCGAAACCCTTCTTGCCGAAGGTGCCTCCGTGGCGATCTGCGCACGCACCGCTGCCGACGTCGAGACCGCCGTCGCCGAGATGTCGGCCAAGGGCAAGGTCGTTGGCGCTGCCGTCGACGCCGCCGATGGCGATGCCCTCAAGGCGTGGATCACGTCATCGGCTGAAGCCCTCGGTGGAATCGACATCTTCGTGCACAACACCTCTGGCAAGCCTGCCCGCAAGCTCGAAGGTTGGAAGAACAACTTCGAGATCGATCTCATGGCGCTTCTGCACAGCGTTGAAGCGGCAACGCCGTTCCTCGCCGATGGAGGCGGTTCACTCATCAGCATCGGCACCACTGCCGTGTCCGAGCACTTCGCGAGCGGCAGTGGCAGCTACAGCGCCTTCAAGGCTGCTGTCACCAACTGGACGCTCGGTCAGGCCCAGGTGCTCGGAGCAAAGGGCATCCGCTGCAACGTGGTGTCGCCAGGGCCGATCTTCATCGAGGGTGGCGACTGGGACAAGATCAAGCAAGGGATGGCGCCGTTCTTCGAAGCGACCGAAAAGGGCCACCCTGCCGGGTCGATGGGCGTGGCGCAAGACGTCGCCGATGCCGTCACGTTCCTGGCGAGTGATCGCGCTCGCCACATCAATGGCGTCAACCTCACGGTCGACGGCGGCTTCCTCAAGCGCGTCAACTACTGAGTCCCCCGATGGCCGAGCGAATCAACGCCTGCCTCGTTGCCGGAGGGAAGTACCACGACATCGACTTCGCTCGGCTCGAGGTGCTCAAACTTCTTGCCGAGCACGAGCACGTGCGGGTCACGGTCCTCCCGGACTACGAGAGCACCGATGCCATCGCCGCTGCATCGGTGCTCGTCAGCTACACGTGCGACGTTCGTCCGAGCGAAGCAGCACAGCGGGCGATTCGTTCGTGGGTCGAGGGCGGTGGACGCTGGCTGGCGCTCCATGGCACCAATTCCGCCCTCGATCTCTCCGGGCCCAATGGCGTGGAAGCACCGCGCTGCTTCCCGCTCTGGGCCGACACCCTCGGTAGCCAGTTCGTCGCCCACCCCCCGATCCAGCCGTATCGGGTCGACGTAAGCACGCCTGACAATTGGCTCGTCGCCGGGATCACGTCGTTCGAGACGAACGACGAGCTCTACCTGAGCGAGCACGCTGACCCGGCATCACTGCAACCGCTACTCCACACGATTTGGACGGGTGAGGCGACCGGTTTCGCCGAGGCTGACTGGAGCGAAAACACGCGGGGCAACGACCGGCACCTCGTGATGTATGTCCGCGAGCTCGGGGCCGGGGCCGTGCTCTACAACACCCTCGGCCACTGTCGCGGTCACTACGACATGGTTCCTCGTATGGCCTACTACCCGCGCATCGAGCGCGGTTCATGGGATGAGCCCCAGTACTTCGAACTCCTCCGGCGCGGTATTCGCTGGAGCCTTGGCGCTACCGCCTAATCACCACCTTTCCAAAGGACACAGATGGAACTCTCCAAGGACACCCTGCGCGACCTTCATCGGCGCATGGTCCGCATCCGACTCTTCGAAGAGGCCGCCGGTCGTCTCGCCGAAGCCGGCAAGCTTCCCGGCTTCCTGCACCTCTACGTGGGCGAAGAGGCCGTCGCTGCTGGAGTGTGCGCCAACCTCACCGACGCTGACTCGATCACGTCGACGCATCGCGGTCACGGGCACCTCGTGGCGAAGGGTGGGCTGTTCCG
>JANPDB010000395.1:0-10132 GCA_031431255.1 Acidimicrobiia bacterium
CCCGCCGGGGTTGTCGCACCCCTGGGCGTTGTAACCCAACTCGACGGGTGCCGCCCGGGCATTTCCGGGCTATGGGGCGAGCGACACGCTGGTGTTGCGACACGAGCGTGTCGCCCCTGGGTCGACGCCGCGGCTCTTTGACCGGCTACGCCGTTCAGGGCGCCGATTCTCATCACTTCTTCTTCGTGGTGGGCTTCTTCTTCGTCGTCGGTTTCGCCGCGGCCTTTCGCACGACGGCTTTGGTCGAGATCACGGTCACCGAAACCACCGCTTTTTCCGACGTGGAGACACCGTCGCTCACCGTGAAGGTGAACGCGTCGGTGCCGACGAATCCGCTGTCCGGAACATACGTCACGTTCGGAGCCCGTCCGGTGAGGCGACCGTTCTCGGGAAAGTCGACGACTGAATAGACCAACGTCGCACCTTCCGGATCCGTGCCCTTGAGCGCAACCGCAGTGGCGGTGTTCTTTTTCACGACAATGCTCTTGCCCAGCGCCGTCGGCGGGCGGTTCGCACCGATCGATGCAGCGACCGCCGTGGGCGGCGCGGCCGGGGTAACCGGCGGTGGTGCCGCGGGAAGGGTGACCGGCGCTGGTGTCGGTGGCACCGAAACCGTCGTGGGAGGGGTCGTCGACGTCACCGAAACCGTCGTGGACGTCGCCGGAGCCGGTACCGTGGGGCGCAGACCATCGCCACCTTGCACGAACGTGACGGCCAGCGTCTTGAGCGCCTCATCGGAGAGCTGGACGACGGAACCGCCGATCTGGCTGAGGGCGGTCACGCGGATCGTCACTCCACCGTTGCTCTTGACTGTTATGCGGGTGTTCAGCGCACTGGCCAGGCTTGCGGTCGCATACGCGTCCGAGCCGTCGGAAAACGCAAGTCCACCCACCAGGAAGACCTGGACTGCCACGTAACCGATCACACCAGTATTTGGGAACTGGAAGAGCTGACCGATCGATACGTCGAACGATCCCCCCTGGGGAACGAGCACGAGAGCAGTTCCCTGCCAGTAGTTGTTGACGAGCAGGTGGTTGGCGTGGGCCGGAGGCGCGGCCCATGGCGTGGTGCTGATGCCGACCGCCAATGCGGCAACGAGGGACAGAGAACGAAACCATCTCATCCGCTGAACTCCCTCAACGGAGCCAATGAAGGTATCTGCGGGTGATCACTGCGTCGCGAAGTTCCGGGAATCCGTAAGGGGCACACGGCTACTTCTTCTTCCTGCTGACCTTGCGCACGACCGCTTTGGTGGATGTCACCGTTATCGACACCGCGGCGGGTTCGGAAGTGGAGACACCGTCGCTCACCGTGAAGGTGAAGGCGTCTGTGCCGACGAATCCGCTGACGGGCTTGTAGGTCAGGTTCGGCGCCCGCCCCGTGAGACGACCATTCGCCGGGAGGTCCAAGACCGAATACGTGAGCTTTGAACCCTCCGGACCCGTGCCCTTCAGGACGACGGAAGTTGCGGTGTTCTTCTTGACGACAACACTCTTGCCGACAGCCGTCGGCTGCTGGTTGCCGCCGACCGGCGCAGCGGGTGGTGCGGGTGCGGGATTCACCGGTGCGGGTGCTGTCGGCACGTTTACCACCGCCATCGCCTCGCCGACCACGCTGTTGGTAGAGGCCTCGAGAAGCCTCAACCTCACCGTGCCAGAGCTGTTCGCCCTCACCGTGGCGAGCAACACATTGCGGGCCACAAAGAGTCCGGACGCACCGGTTGATTGGGAGCCGTTCGCCGTGAAGACGAGGCCGCCCGTCATTTTCACATCGATGGCGGGGTCGAACTGGTTGAGCTGTTCGACGGTGAACAGCGATCCGAGCTGAAACGTCTGACCCACGGTAGCGGAGGTGCCCGCAGGCGTTATCAGGCGGACTTTCCCTGCCGGCGGTCCGGGAGGAGGTGCGGGCGGTGCCGGAACCGTGACCGCCGCCTGCGCTTGACCGGAGACAGACGAACTGCTGGTGCCGACAAGAATCGTTCCGTTGACGCGGATCGTGACCGCACCCGAACTCGTGGCCGTGAACGGCACGCTCAGGGCAGAAAGGAGGTCAGGGGCAACCCGTATTTTCTGGCCGCCGGGGAAGGCCAAGCCTCCGGTCAACTCGACCACGACCTGACCGGAAAACAACGCCCCCGCTGCCATCTGCGGTCCGGGCTGAAAAAGGCGAATGAGCGGCGACGACTCGCCAGCCGTCATCGAAATCACTCCCGCTGACACCACGGCTCCAGTTCCTGTTTGGGCCGGCGGCCCAGCGACCGAGACATCCGTTTCGCCACACTCCGGGACGACTCCAATCGTGGGGATTGGCTGGCCAGATCGGTCGGCCACGATCGCCCTGAGCACCCAGGTGCCCGGTGTGGTCGAAACCTGGAGCATTGCCGCGGTTGGTTGGAAGTCGACTGAGCTGGAGATGTTTTCCCTCTCAACGGTCCACAGCGTCTTCGGGTGTTTCTCCGTCTTCGGGATGATCGCTACTGCCGAGATGCAGGCTGCATCCGGGGTGATGGTGATGAACCCTCCAGGGGCCACCGGGTTTGGCGTCACCGTCGGCTTCGCCGCGTACGCAGGGCTGGGAGAATGGGTGACGAGGGCGCCTGCCAGCAAGGCGACAACTACGCCCTTGCATACACGGGAGATCATCAGTTTGTCGAACATTGATGCCGTCCTATCCGTCGTGTGTGTTCGCATATCGTAAGTCTTACGATCCGTGCTGTAAAGCGGTGTCGGGGGTTTCCTTATTCTCCGTATTATTGACGTCGCTCGTCACTTCTTTCGTTTGGTGGTGGGTTTGCGGGTCACTGTTTTGGTGGATTTCACGGTGATTGACACGGCGGCGGGTTCGGAGATGGTGGTGCCATCGTTCACTGTGAACGTGAACGCGTCGGTGCCGACGAATCCGCTGTCGGGCTTATAGGTCAGGTTCGGGGCTCGGCCGGTCAGGCGACCGTGCTCGGGGAAATCGACGATCGAATACGTGAGTTTTGTGCCCTCGGGGTCGGTGCCCTTCAGTGTCAGCGGAGTCGCCGTGTTCTTCTTGGCCACGACGCTCGACGTGACCGCGACCGGCGGCTGATTGCCGGCCACCGGGGTCGCTGGTTGCGTCGGTGCGGGTGCTGGTGTCACGGGTGCAGGGGCCGGTGTCCCGGGCGGGGCGGCGGGTGTGACTGGTGCGGGTGCCGGATTTGGTGGCGCGGCGGGTGTGACTGGTGCGGGTGTTGGGGTGATCGGGGAAGCCACGTTCACTCCTGCTTGCGCAGCGTCGACGTACGCGCTTGATGTGTTGCCGAATTGAATGGCGGCGGTGACCTTGATCAGCGCTACGCCGGCGCTCTTGGCTGTGATGGGTTGGGCGAGTGCGATGGCGAGCGCATCTGGTCGCGCGGCGCCAAACACCTGGGAGCCGTCGAGGAAGGTCAGTCCACCGGTCAACGTCACCTCGACTGACATGTTTGTCACCGTCCCGGATTGGAGGAGGGGTCCAGGCCGGAACAGGGCACCAACCGCCGTCGACGACTCACCGGTCTTCAACCCAACAATTCCCGACGAGACAACCAACCCCGCCCCGGTTTGGGCCGGCGGTCCCACCGCACCAATCTCCGTCTCGCCACACTCCACAAGCCGCTTATAGAGGGTCCCGTCTTGGTTGGTCTGCCATCCTGTGAGAACCCACAGACCCGGAAGGTCCGGAAGCTCTACAACCACCGCTGACGGCTGGATACGTGTGCCCCAGCTGATTCTGCCGCCGTTCGTGAGCTTCCATGCCGTGCTCGGAACTTTCGCTGCTGCTGCGATGCATGCTGCATCCGGAGTGACGAAGATGAACCCTCCGGGGGCGACCGGGTTTGGTGTCACCGTGGGCTTCCCCGCATACGCAGTGCCGCCCGAGAAGGCGACGAGGGCGCCTGCCAACAAGGTGACGACTGCGGCTCTACGAACATGACGGGCGGCTCGTCTGTCGGGCGGTGATGCAGGTGTGTCTTTCGCGCGTGCTCCCATCAGGCCACTGTACCGATTGCATCGCGTGCGAGATATCGGGGAATTGCTAGTGGTTGCCCTCATCGAACGGCACGAGCCGCGTCGCTTCCCACGCAGGGTTTCCGAAATAGGAGATCCCCAATTCCCTCGGTGTGTGCGGATCGGTACCGTCTCGTGCATGAGATCTGCAACCGGCTCAACCCGCCATTCGATTCGGCGATCACGGGCGAACCGCACCGAGCGCGGCGCCCGACATCGCGCCGCGTCGGCGCATGCGTCCGTCGGGCTCGTACTCGTTACGGCATCTATGGCGCTTGTGTTTCCCGGTGGGACCGGGTCAGTGGCGACCGCAGCGACGGCTGGCCCGATCGTCGCCGGTTGTGCGGTGTTCCCTGCCGACAACCCGTGGAACCGCTCCATCGCCTCGCTGTCGGTGCACGCGGACTCCAAGGCATGGTTGGCCTCGATCGACGCAGGCTCGGCGTCGTTGCATCCCGACTTCGGTTCGGACCCGTCGGTGGGGATTCCGTACATCGTGGTGCCCGCGGGACAAGCCGGCGTGAAGGTCCGTTTCGATGAAGCTGCCGCCGAAAGCGACGGTGGTCGGTATCCCATCCCGACACGTGCGCCGATCGAAGCAGGCGGCGATCGGCACGTGATCGTCGTCCAACGCTCCACCTGCCGCCTCTTCGAGCTGTTTGGTGCGCGTCGGGTCGGCAGCTCATGGGTGGCCGGTAGCGGCGCGATCTTCAACCTCCGCTCGAACAGCGTGCGTCCGAAGGGATGGACGTCGGCCGATGCTGCCGGACTTCCGATCTTTCCCGGACTCGTCCGGTACGACGAAGTTCAGGTAGGCGCAATTCGCCATGCCATCCGGGTGACGTTCCCCGCCACGCAGAAGGGCTTCATCTATCCCGCCCGCCATCATGCGGGTTCGAACGACGCGTCGCTCCCTCCGATGGGTGCCCGAATTCGTCTGCGCTCCAACGTTGATCTGTCGACCTACACCGGGCAGGCGAGAGTGATCCTCGAAGCAATGAAGACCTACGGCCTCATCGTGGCCGACAACGGGAGCGGCTGGTTCGTCAGCGGGGCACCCGATCCGCGATGGGACGACGACGACCTGCGACAGCTGAAACAACTGGATACGTCGTTGTTCGAGTTCGTCGACTCCGGAACGATCGAACGGTGACGACGGTGATGCGCCGCCCGCGTGGCCACAGCCGTCGGTCAAACGTCACGCGGCTGTCTTGCTTCGCTTCGATCCTCCTCGTGGGTGGCACGCTCGTTCCCAGTGCAGCGGGCGTGCATCAGGCGGACGCGGCTCCGACCACCCAGCACCCTCGCCTGATGATCAAGGCGTCGCAGCTCGGCGCGCTTCGGGCCAGGGCCGTCGCGTCCAACAAGGTCTGGGCAACCCTCTCCGCTACCGCGGTCACTGCGAGACAGCAGATGGACGACGGCGCAGTACCGAAGGAGGACCTCGGGTCCTACGTCTATGAGACCTATCCGACAGAGCTCTACGCCGAACTGTTCGCGTTCATGGGTCTCGTTGAGCCAGACCCGAAGGCACGAACCGACTGGGGACGCCGCGCCCGCACGCTGCTCATGTACGTGATCGATCGGGCAAAGCCCGGCGTCGGGGCCGAGGACACGCCGTTTCGTGCCCCGCTCTTCTCGACCGGCGACCGCTCGCGGTATTACGGCGAAGCGTACGGTCTCACGCTCGACTGGGCATACTCGTCCTTCTCTTCGGCGGACAAGACGAAGATTCGCGAGGTCTACTCCCGTTGGGCGGACGAGCAGTACCGCGGCTATCCCCTCAACCAGCTCGACGCCGGGACGACTCCTGATCTGCGCAAGCCGTCGGCGGCACCCGCGTTGATCGCCAACCGGTACGCGGTGCGATGGTCGATCAACAACTACTCGCTCGCCCATGCCCGCAACCTCGGGCTCATGGCGATGGCCTTCGATCCGGTCGACGATCCCGGCAATGTCCTGCGACGGCACATTCCGACGCTGAGCGGTCAGTGGTTGTTCACGCTCGACAAGATGTTGCGAACCGACGCCGCCGGTGGTCTCTCGCCCGAAGGGTTCGAGTACGGCTCCGATGCCCTCGGTCGAACCGCGCAGTTGATGCTCGCAATGCAGACCGCGGGTGAGGCCGGCGGACCGGTCAGCCGCTTCGAGACGAATCCGTTCTGGTCGGATTCGCTCACCGCAATCCTCAGCTCGCTGCCGTGGAGCACGGCTGCGACAGCAGCGGATTCCGGGCTGGGACGGGTGTATCAGCCGGCGTGGTTCGGCGACGGTGAGAGCTACTGGGCGGTCGATCCAATCGCTCTGGTCGCGCCCCTCGGGCTCGCAGCAGCCGAACGCGGAGACACCCGGACACTGAACGCGGCGCGTTGGATGGCCGAGAGCGTGGGCGCCGGCGGCCCTGAACTTCTCGAGTACCGGGTGGGTAGCAACAACTTCTTCGGAGGAATCCTGTACTTCCTCCTGCTCGACCCGGCGACTCGGCCCACCGATCCGCGCCCGAAGCTGCCCAACACCTGGTTCGCACCGGGAATCAGTCGCATCCTGGCTCGGACCTGCTGGTGCAAGGACGAACGACTCTTTACTTACATGCTCGCGTGGAGCGCGATCGACCACCAACGCGGCGATGGGAACGACTTCGGCCTTCTCCGCAAAGGCGAATGGCTGACGAAGAATCGGGTCGGATACAGCAACCCGTTCACCGACCACCACAACACGATGGCAGTGCAGAACGACCCGTTCGTCGGTGAAGCCGACGACTACCGGACGATCGGCTCGGCCTCCGGTAGCCAGTGGGGTCTCGATCCGTCGGGTGACCCCACGCTGCTGGCGTGGGAGCGTCGGGCGGGTTACACCTACGCCCTCGGTGACGCCACGAAGCTCTACAACTCGCCCTCGGAGGGTCCCGTAGGGATCGGCCACGTGAGCCGATCCATCGTGTGGCTCGAGCCCGATGTCGTCGTTACGTACGACCGAGCCGTCACGGCAAAGGCAGGACGGTTCAAACGCACGTGGTTGCAACTACCGGCGTCGCCGAAGGTCACCGGTCAACGTGCCGTCGTCGACACCCCGCGAGGTCAGCGAGTTTTTGTCACTGCGTTGGAACCGGCGAACGCGACGCTGCGTCCGGTGCGGCGCGGTGCCGAGGACGGCACGCCCGCGGTCGGCGAACCAATGACTGATGCGCTCGGCATCGAAGCGACCGGCAACCCGACGTCGACCCAGATCCTCACCGTCGTCGAAGGCGCTGACGGCGGGGCATCCCCGACTCCGACGCAGCGGACCCAGG
This sequence comes from Acidimicrobiia bacterium, assembly GCA_031431255.1. Lineage (GTDB taxonomy): Bacteria > Actinomycetota > Acidimicrobiia > Acidimicrobiales > JANYDT01 > JANLQX01. The sequence goes on from JANPDB010000395.1 coordinate 7,309, forward strand.
CGCGCGGCTCCGGTGGTGCGACATTCGTCGGTGCCGTCGTTGGGCCGACGGCGGTGCTGTTCCCGATATCTATTGGTAACAAGGTGCAGTCCTTTCGGGCCGACGTTCCCTCAACGGTCACCCGTGTCCTGATCACCGGGCTCACCCCGGGCGGGCGCTACACCGTCGACCGACGAGGCGGTGCCGTGAGCGTCGAGGTCGGCGGCACTACGACAGCAACGCAGGCCGGGATCATCGACCTGCGATGAGCACCATCGACTGGACCGGCGACAGCGGCTTCGGTCTGACATCACCCTTGGAGATACCAAGGTGCGAAAAGATCCTGCGGAGGTAACGCCATGCGACGGTCGTTGGTGCACGGCCCACATGTGATGCAGAGTTCGCCGCGAGCGGGCTCGCCTGGTTCTCGACGTCGGCGGCTCACGGCAGCGTTTGCCGTCGTGGTGTTGGTCATGGGTGGCGTCGTCGCAGTTCCGCGCCTGGCCGAGGCTCAGGAGAGCTACGCCTTCGTCGCCGTCCCGAAGTACAAGTCGTGGTCATTCGCGCTTCGCCCGGGCGAGCGGCTCACGCTCAGCGATGTCGTGGATTTCGTCCCGAAGTTTCCGGGGAGGTCGACGGTTCTCCTCGCCACGGCCGTCGCCGACGGTGGAGTTCGACTCAATGATACGACCGTCGTCACCCGTGGGACGCTCGCGCAACTTCTGGCGACCGTTGTCACCGCGACTGCTGACGGAACGGTGACGGTCATCGTCGATGCCAACGTGAACCTCTCGGGAACGGTGGTTACGACCCGAACGTCCGTCGTGCTCACGATCAAGTCCATCGCGTCGAGGATCAGATTGAGTCCGACCGCGTCGCCATTTCGCGCGACCGCGGGAACCACGTACCGGCTGCGCGACCTCATGACGTACGAAAAGCTCGACCCGCTCGCGTTGATGCAGAACTACGGATTTGAGGTTACCGGCGGCGTCGTCTGCGTTGACCCGTCGGCGAGGCCCGTCACCTGTCGTCCGGTCTCGAAAGACATAAGCCAGGTGTTCACCGAAGGGCTCCTCAACGAGCGCTTCGCGGCGACGGCCAGCGGCCGTCTGACCGTTGTTCTTTACGTTGTGGGCCCGGGCAGCGGAGACCCCTTCGAGCGCTTCTCGATCGACGTCGAGGTGACGGGGTCGGCGCCTGCCCCGACAATCCCTGCCCCGTCAGGTGCTGCCCCAGGGGCGTTCGTGATCGTGCCGTTGTCCCCCCTGCCCGCGGTCACTGGTGACGAAGCGATCCCGCTCGGGAAATTCATCAACGTGACGCCGATCTGGGCGTTCCCCCAGATCGTGAGCATCGCGTTTCAAACCTCAGCAGGAGCGCAACTCAACGGTGCGTCAAAGGGAACGATTGCCCCGTCGCTCGAGGCGCTCTTGGCATCGACGGTGACGGCCTCGTCGGATGGTGGCATTTCGATCTTCATTCAGGTCCTTGCGCTCCAGCCGGGCCAGGTGGCCCCGGCTCTGAACTTATCGGTGGGGGCCGTCTCGGTCCGATTCGTCGCACCAACGGGCGTGAATGCGGCCGCTGCCCCGCCCACACCGAATGCAGCCGCCGTCGTCGCGTCAGGTCCGACAACGACGCGTGGTGCGACGAAATCGGCGACCAAGGTCGCTGCGAGGACGACGAAGAAGACGATCAAGAAGACCACCAAGAAGCGCTAGCAACTCGGCGGGACAGAACTCAGCTCACGACGGGTTCCTTCAGGCTTCAGGCTCCTCCGTCACCTCGCCTTCGCCTTCGGCTCTGCCTTCGCCTTCGGAACCGAGTGTCAGTCCTTCAGCTCCCGGTCGAACATGGCCTTGACCCGCTCGTAGGACCTCGTCGCCGCGGCGTCGTGGTACACGGCGCCGTACACGGAGAAGCCGTGGTCGGCACCGTCATGGATCTCCGCCTCTCCCTTGGCGAGGGCGTTCGTCGCGTCGATGAGCGCAGTGTTCGCCGACGCCGGTTGCATCATGTCGGCGGATCCGAAGGCGATGTAGAGCGACCCCGTGTACGACGGCACCGCGAGATGCGGGGAGTCGGGGTCATCAGTGGTGCAGAACGACGGATGGAGGCCAGCGGCCGCCCGGAACACGTCGCCACGATCGCGCATGGTGCACAACGATGAACGGGCCCCGATGCAGTAGCCGATGCAGCCCATGGCCCCGCCGCGTGCCGCCGGATCCGACGGCAGCCACGCAAGAACCGCTCCGAGGTCTTCCGCCACGTCGGACTCGGAGGTACCGAGGACGAAGCCGAACATCTTCTTCATCTCTTCGTCGCTTCGGCTCTTCATCGTGTACCACGGCTCGGCTCGGTGGTAGCGGTCGTGGGATATGACGTAGTAGCCCCATTCGGCGATCCGGGCCATCGTCTTCTTCGCGCCACCGTCGAGCCCCGGTCCATGATGAAAGAAGACCACCACCGGGAACGGCCCGTCGCCGTCTGGCCGCTCCACATGGACGCCCAGGGGGCCGCTTGGTGAACTGATTGATTCCGTACGAGAGACCATCTTCGAACTCTTACCGCTTCCGACCCGGCCGGTCAACCAACGGGATCGCGGTGCCTGGCGTGTCGCTTCCCGAGAACACCCATGGCTGGGGCAACCGGTGCCCGCAGGCACTTGGAGGCGGCGTCCGGCCTCGTGGTCGCCGGAGCGATAGCGAGGCGGTTCAGGGACTGAAGACCTCGACCTCACAGCGGAGTCCGGCCGCACGCGCGAGGCGCACGTCCCCGGTGAGGAGCGGGCAGTTGAGTCCCTCGGCGAGAGCGACGTAGGTGGCGTCGTACGGAGTGACGTTTC
>JANPDB010000396.1:0-4805 GCA_031431255.1 Acidimicrobiia bacterium
CTTGAATGTGCGCAACGATCGTCTGACGGTGTTCCGAAAAGAGACATTGGGCAATCGCTACCTCTGGGTCGCACTGTTCTGCGTCCTCGCCTTGCAGCTCGCCGTGACCCACGTCGGCTTCATGCAGAACCTGTTCGACACGACCTCGATCTCGTTCCAACAGTGGATGGTGTGCGTCGGAATCGCTTCCACTGTCCTCTGGGCGGAAGAAGCGCGCAAATTCATCTCTCGTCGGACCCGGACCTCGTGAGCAGCCGTCCGACCGATGAGAAGAGTGTCGACGCTAGATTCAGCGCCGTGGCAAGACTCCTCGGCAAAGCGCGCCTGCTCGTCATCGTCGCAGTGGTCGGTGTCTTCTTCCAATCGCTGGCCACGTATGCGTGGGCGGTCGCCAGGACAGGTGACTTCATGCTCGACCTGGTGCGGACATCTGCGTGGCAGCAGGACGACACCATCGTGGAACTGCTCGAGGTGCTCGACCTCTACCTGATCGGCACGGTGCTGCTCATCACCGCGATCGGACTCCACGAGCTGTTCGTCGGTTCGCTGGAGGTTCCCGAATGGCTCATCATCAAGGACTTCTCCAGCCTCAAGTCCAAGATCGTGGACGTGCTCGTTCTCGTGATCGGGATCAAGTTCTTGGAGAAAGTCGTCCGTTCCAAGGAGGCAATCGACGTGCTCTGGGCCGGCCTCGGTTCAGGGGCCGTGATGGCGGTGCTGATCGCCTGGAACGTCCTGAAGGCGGGAAAGTCGGCGTCGCAGCCGTGAGCCACGCCCCCTGACGCCCGGCTCCGAACGCCATCCGGCACACCGTCCGATTCGTCGAGCGCCACTGTGTCATGCGTAGAGCGGCGACGACGCCTTCACGAACCGGCTGAGCACTCGAGCCGTGACGACAAGCGTTCCGTTGTCGTGGGCGGCGGCGTCGTACCAGAGGATCTCCGTTTTGGGGCTGTCGCCCACCGCAGCCACGGTGACCGTGATCTCGTACGGGTGGTCGACGAAGAGCGGGCCGTGGTGGTGGCGGATTTCCATCGCCCCCCACATGCCGACGGCCTCACCCAGTCTCGGGAGGAGCGCGGCGCCGGCGACGTTGGCGAACAGATCGATGAGCGCGCTCGGAGGTGCGATCGCCCCACCGAAGGGGGAAGGTCCCCGATACCACTCGAGCACTTCGGTGATGCGGCGTTCGCAGCCCCGGGCAAGACGTGCGCCGTCGACCGAGGCGGTGACGGGGCCGAGCACCTCCCCCAGAGCGACGTCGCGGAGAATCCGCGCCGCACTCGAGTCATGGCGCAGATCCCGCGCGTCGAGCGCTGTCGGATCCGCCGGCGAGCCGACCCCCGCGGTTCCTTCACCGACCAGGGTGCCGTCGCTCATTTCGACCACGGCACGGACCTGCGCGTTGCGCAGCGGAGTCGGCGCGTCGTCGGGCACCTCGACGAGTGCGTGGGTCGGCTCACCGTCGGTCGTGGCGTGGCGGAAGTACATCGACAGCGAACCCGAACGGAACCACTCGTCACCGAATACCTCGAGGAGTACGGGGACGAAGGTGTCGAGGTGCGACGACCCGGCGATCGTCCCGCCTCGGAAGCCCAGGCCCTGCGCCGTGGCGTCGTCGTGGATGCCGCCCGGATCGTTGTAATCGGCGTTCGTCGGCCGAACCGTACGTCCACGAATGATCCTGGTCATGTCAGCCACTCTTCCTCACGTCGCGGAACGCCACATCGGTGTCGACCGAGATGTCCTTCGGGAGACCGAGGACCTTCTCGGCGATGATGTTGCGCTGGATCTCGTCGCTGCCCCCGGCAATCGACGCACTTGGAACGGAGAGCGAGAACTGCACGAATCGCCCTCCGGCCGTCGACTCGCCTTCACGCAACATCGCTTCCGCGCCGAGCAGTTCCAACCCGAGCTGGCTCGATCGGCGCAGCCCGTTCGTCCACTGGAGCTTGGCCAGCGCACCGGTCGGCGCCCCGAGGCGGGCACGGAGCGCCGACCAGCCAGCAATTCGCTCGGATGTGTAGGCGGCCGCAAGATCCTGGCGGATCGCGTGATCGCCGTTGCGGCCGGAACGGCGGGCAAGTCGGAGCAGAGAGTCGAACTGCCCGGGCGCCGCTTCGTCCTCGCTTTCGCCCCGTGCGTCGGCCTCGGCCACGATCTCGCTCACGGGACGATCCAGTTGTCCGGTCGCCTCACCCGGATGCGCCCGATACAGACCCTGCGCCTTCGACGACGCCAAACCGGTGCGTTCGTACCCCAGTGTCGCGACGGTCACGGCCCAGCCGCCGTTCACATCGCCGATCCGGTCCTCATCACTGACCCGCACGTCGGTGAGGAACACCTCGCTGAAATGGGACCGCCTGTTCATCTGCTTGAGCGGGCGGATCTCCACACCGGGTTGGTGGAGGTCGACGATGAAGTAGGTCAGACCCCGGTGCTTCGGGGCGTCCCAGTTCGACCGGGTCACGAGCATGCCGCGCCGGGAGTGATCGGCCCCGCTCGTCCACACCTTCTGACCGTTGACGATCCACTCGCTTCCGTCTCGGTCAGCGCGCGTACGAAGTCCGGCGAGATCGGAACCGGCGCCCGGCTCGGAGAAGAGCTGGCACCAGCCCTCCGTTCCTTCCGCCAGAGGGCGCAACAGACGGGCCTGCTGGTCCTGCATGCCGAACTCGCGCACGACCGGCCCGCCCATCAGCGAGCCGAGGCCGGGCGGCGGACCGATGACGCCTGCCGCACCCATGACGCGGGCCACGGCGACCGCATCACCGGCGGTGGCACCCCGTCCGCCCATGCCGACCGGCCAGTCGGGGAACGCCAGGCCGGCGTCGGCGCAGGCTGCCCACCATCCACGCAGGGTCTGGGAATCGAACCAGTGCCCGGCGATCAGGGCCTCGGTGTCGGCGATCAGACTCATGATCGGACCGTAGCCCCGGACCAGCGTGCTGACCAGCCCAGGCCGCACCCATCGGCGAAGCACGGCACCGCGACCGGCGCGGAAATCCGGCTGGTTCAGGGGCGGAGGTCAGTAGGGTGACCGCCCGTGTCCGGCACCGGTTTCCGCTCGTTCAGCCCGGCCCTGCAACGGTTCATGTTCGCCACCGTCGTCAACATGACCGGTTCGGGCATGATCTTCGCGTTCCTGTTCATCTACCTCGACGAGGTCCGCGGCTTCTCCGGGACGGCGAGCGGTCTGATCGCCGCAGCAACTCCTCTCGCGACCGTGGTGATAACGCCATACGCCGGGTTCCTCAGCGACCGCTTCGGCCCCCGGCGGATCCTCGCTATCGGCTGCGTCGTGTCCATCCTCGCCAGCAGCACGTTCGCCTTCGTCGACTCCGTCTTCCTGGCATTGGCGGCGTCGACGGCCATGGGGGTCGCCAACGGGCTCTGGTTTCCCTCGCAGTCCGCGCTGCTTTCGGTGATCGTGCCGAGCGAGATGCGGTCGACCGTCATGGCGTTCCAGCGCACGGCGCTGAATCTCGGCGCCGGGTTCGGCGGCGTCCTCGGCGGCCTGATCGCCGACAAGAACCGGCTCGGCTCGTTCCAGCTGATGTTCTTCCTCAACATGGCCACGTACGTTGTGTTCCTCGCCTGCCTTCCGGCGCTTCCCTCGGGCCGGCTGAAGCGGGAGGAGGGGGACGCTCCATCGGGCGGCTTCGCCGAGGTATTCCGCGACCGCTTCTTCCTGCTGCTGATCGTGTCGGATCTCGGCATCTCGTTTTCGTTCGGTTTTGCGTGGGGCATCATGCCGGCCTACGCATCGCGCATCGGCGTCAACGAGTCCACCGTCGGGCTCGTGTTCCTCGTCGGGGCGATCTCGGCGGTGATCTTCCAGATCCCGATGCTGCGGTGGGTTCGCGGGCGTGACCGTATGAACTGCCTCGCGTTCATGAACCTCATGTTCCTCCTCGCGTTCGTCATGACGGCCTTCACCATCGACACGTCGATCGGAGTGGCAATCGGCATCATGGCCCTCGCCCAGGGCGTCGGCGGCTTCGGCGAGACGGTGCTCGCGGCGGTCCGTCAACCCTTGACGGCGGAGCTCGCGCCGCGCGAACTCGTCGGCCGTTACTTCGGTCTGGCGGCGATGGTGTTCCAAGGGTCGATGGGAGCGGCGACGGCGATGGGCGGCGTCCTCATGGACCGATCTCTCCGCAGCGTCTGGATCGTGGCCGGTGCCTTCGCCACCTTCGGCGTACTCGCCAGCCTCGCCCTTCGTCGGCGCATCCCCGCGACCATGCGGGCGGCGATCTGAGGGGTCGATCGGTTGGGCAGCGCGTTGTCATCGGCGGGCTGTTGCGGTGAGACAAGCCCCGAACGCGGCAGAACACCTCCCAACGTCGTTCGGAGGTGTTCTGCCCCCAGATATGGGGGCAACCTATCTCCTAGCTGCGCGCCGGTCACTCGTGTTGCGAGCAGTCGAGCGTAGCGAGCGGCGCAGCGCCGGGCAGGTAGAGGGGCAACCTCTCTCCCAACGATCAGCGGGAGGACTGGCGGATCAGTTCGTCGAAGAGGGATTGGTGGGCGGGGTCGGTGGCGGCGGTGCGTTCGGGGTGCCACTGGATCGCCAGCATCCACCCGTGTTCGCCGGCGTCGGAGAACTCGACCGCCTCGATGACTCCGTCACTGCTACGTGCACTTACGACGAGCCCTTCGCCGACGCGATCGACCGCCTGGTGGTGGTAGCTCCAGCAGTTTGCGATCGACGATGCCCCACCCTGTGTCTTCGCCAGCAGCGAACCCGACTCGACGGACACTTCGTGCAGCGCCTTGCCGGCTCCGGGCTGGCCGTGATCGAT
>JANPDB010000397.1:0-7521 GCA_031431255.1 Acidimicrobiia bacterium
GCGACTATGGCAATGATGAGAACGGTGGCGTTCATAGTTGTGCCTCCATCGGGGTCTGCGAGCGGACGCTCACAGCTCGAAGAAGATCCCTTCCTTCCACGGCATGATGAAGTTGAATCCCCGTCCTCGGAAGAACGAGCCGATGATCACGAGCACGGCCCAGAACATCAAGAAGATGGTGAAGATCGAGATGGCGAACTTGCGGTCCTCGGGCTTGTTCGACGGGTTCTTGTCGAGGTAGGGCGAGAGGATGAGCAGGAACAGGCCCATGCCGGGAATGGTCACGCCGGCGACCATCGGGTGGAACATGGTGAGCAGTTCCTGAAGGCCGAGGAAGTACCACGGCGCCTTGGACGGGTTCGGGGTGGCGTTGTAGTTCGCCAACTCGAGGAGCGGGGCGTTGACGAACGCCGACAGCACCATGAGCAGGGTGAGACACGCGAGCGAGGCAACGAACTCTCCGACGAGGAGGTGCGGCCAGGTGCTGACCTTGTCGGTCGGTGTGGCCTTCACGTCTTGGATCGATCCGGCCTTGACGACGGTGAGCAGTCGCTGCGTGTGACCGGCCGGGCCGGCGAGACCGGCACCCGCTGGCTGGGCCAGCGCAACAGCAGCAGCTACGGCACCAGCGGTCGGCTTGTCGAGGACGGCAACTCCGCCACCGGAAGAGGCATCGCCGGACGCACCCGACTCCTTCGCGGCTTTGGCGGCGGCGCTGCGGGCGAGCAGGTGCGCCGGGATCTTGCCGGTCTTGTCGGCCTCCGCGTAGCTCGCCGCCGCCTCGTCGTCGGCCTCAACCGATGCCGCCGGAGCAGCCGAAGCTGCGGGTGCGCCGCCCTTCTCTGCCAACTTGCGCGCTTTTGCCTCCGCGGACTTCCGCTTCAGTTCTTCCATGTCAGCCATGAGTGTTCCTCCGCTCGCAATCGGCTGCTAGTTGGGGTGCGGGACGCGTTGTCACAGCGGCCCCGAGACCCCGCTCTGCTCTTGGGTGGTGAACGCCATGCGACATCACAGCGGCCCCGAGATCCCGCTCTGCTCTTGGGTGGTGAACGCCATGCGACATCACAGCGGCCCCGAGATCCCGCCATCTTTACGGACCCGCCAGAAGTGGATGGCCATGAAGATGACGATGATGAACGGAAAGAGCAGCACGTGGAGCACGTACCACCGCAGAAGTGTGTCGGTGCCTATCTCGACTCCCGAGAGGAGCACGAATTTGGACTGGGTACCGAAGACTGGGGTGTAGCCGATCATGTTGGTGCCGACCGTCACCGCCCACAGCGCAAGCTGATCCCACGGGAGCAGGTAGCCGGTGAACGACAGGAGCAGGGTCAGGGTGAGGAGGATGACGCCGATGACCCAGTTGAACTCACGGGGAGCCTTGTAGGCGCCATGGTAGAAGACGCGGGCCATGTGCAAGAAGACGGACAGCACCATCAAGTGGGCTCCCCATCGATGCATGTTGCGAACGAGCAGGCCGAAGGTGACGGCGGTGTGCAGCGTTTTGATGTCCTGCCAGGCCAGCGCTTCGGTAGGGCGGTAAAAGAACATCAAGAAGATGCCGGTGACCGTCAGCACGATGAACAGGAAGAACGAGAGCCCGCCCAGGCACAACGTGTAGCTGACCTTCACGGCGTGGCGTTTCACCTTCACAGGGTGCAGGTGATAGAGCAACGAGTTCATGATGACGTAGCTGCGGTTACGCGGCGAGTCCGAATAGCCCTTTCGGAAGATCGACCCGGGGCGGAAAATGGAGTTCCACGCCTGACTGCCCTGGACGTTCTCGACGGACTTGGCGAGTCCGGCGCCGAGGCGCTCCGGAAGTCCGGGCTTCATTGGTGTGGTCACGAAAGTTCTCCTGCTGATCGATCGCTCAAAACGGTACTGCTCGGAACCTGCGGGGCGTTAGACGACACGAACTGGAGTCGGTAGCGGGGAGACATTTAGAACCGCATTCCGTACGAGTAGCCGTGCTTGTTGTCGCGCATGTGCTGGTCGCCGTCGCGAGGAGCGACGCCGGCCTTGCCCATGATGATCACGCCGGTCGGACAGCGGTCGACACAGAGGCCGCAGCGCGTGCACACGTCTTCGTCGACGACGAAGATCACGTGGTCATCGGGGTCGGTGCCCGGTGAGACGACGTTGACGGAATCCTCGACGGTCCCCGCCGAGAGCATGTGGATGCACTTCCACGGGCAGATATCGACACACCCCTCGCACATGATGCACTCGGACTGATCGATGTGGAGGAACTGCTTCGGCTTGACGCTCTTGTTCAGTTCATCGACGCTGATCTCCGCCAGCGTGTAGCCGCCGGGGAAGTAGGGCATCGGGGGATTGGCTTCAGTCTTGGCCATGGGTCACCTCTCGGTTGTCATGCCTTCTTCATCAGCGGCCGGCCATAGGCCGAGACCGGCTCGATGGAGGCCTTGGCGGCGGCCTTCTTGCCCCGGTTCTGCCACGCCACCCAGAGCTTCATGTTGGCGCCCAGGAACACGATGTAGATCGTGGCCGCAATGATGTCGCGGATTGCCTGCTTGCTCACGATGACCCGCCCCCTGCCCCCGAAGGCGACGCCATTGGGGAACATGACGTTGCGCTCGGCGCTGAAGAACCCGTTCGAGGTCTTGCCCGGCAGAAGCGATCCGAACGGCCCGAGCGGAATTCCGATCGAGTCGGAACGCCAGTTCAGCGTCTTGCCGTCCGCCCAGGAAAGGAACGAGTGGGGGACGATGCCGTAGGCCAGGAAGAAGATCCAGAAGACCACCGCCGCACCGATGAGTGCCTCACCCCAGGTCACCGATGTCCCCACCGGACGCCGGCTCCCGTAGGCGAACACAGCAGCGACGAGAACGATCAGCGCGAGGAACGAGCCGAGGAACGCAACCACGTGGGGCCTTTCGGGGAGGAGATCAGCAGACGACGGAAAGTTTGTGAATCAGATCACAAGCTGGGCGGTGCGCCCGTTGTGCTCGCCAACGTTTCTACCACTGCCACCCGCCGCGCAGGGAATCACCGGAAGGCCGATTTGATGACATCCGTCATCTGTCCTGACGAACGATTTGCGCCGGTGATCTGCACAAGCGCTACAACTTCGCTGAGGGGATTCCCTGCCGCGCGGTCCGAGCGCCTAGATTTGCCGATCGAAGGCGACCGGAGGCGGTCGTCCCGCTGCACGCGCACGACAGTTCCCCGAAAGGCGACGCTATGGCCGATATTCCCAAGCATCTGCTCGAGCGAGCCGCGGCGCGGCGCGCGGCGCTGTCAGGTGCCGAGGCCCCCGCTGCGACCGCGTCCGCCGAGGCCGCATCGGCCCCCGCCGTCGTGGCGTCGGCTCCCGTGGCCGCCGCAGGCGGTGCCGCCGGGGGTGGAGGCGTCGCCGCAGCCGCCCCAGTGCCCACCCCTGCCGGACCACCGCCGGCTCCGAAGGGGATGGGATTCGCCCGCATCGGCTCGGTCTTCATGCTCGTGGCGCTGCCGGTGTGGCTGTTCTTCATGTTCAACACCTTCAGCGTGCCGGGAGCGTCCGCTGACTCTCCAGAGGCCATCGGCGGACGGCTCTACGCCGCCAACTGCGCCTCGTGCCACGGCCCGAACGGTGCCGGCAGCGATGCCGGGCTCGTGGGCCGGCCGCTCTACAACGGTGAGGTCGACAAGACGTTCCCGGATCCCATCGAGCAGTTCGCGTTCGTACGCCACGGTTCGTGCGGCACCGGCGTGTCGTACGGCAATCCTCAGCGCGACGGGGGTCAGCACGTCGGCAAGGGCGGCATGCCCGCTTTCGCCCCGGGAACGCTCAGCGATGCCGACCTGCTTGCGGTGATCAACTATGAGCGTCACGTGCTGGCCGGCGAGGCATATCCGGTGAACCCCCTCGTGAAGGTCGGAGCGCCGGAGGCCGAGGCTGCCCTGGTCGTCCCGGAGGCCGACCTGACGAAGACACTCAGTGAGACCAAGTACGAGACGGGCGACGTCTGCGGCACGTAGCACCGTCTCCGCCCGACGGAGTGAACATCGCGACAACGGCCACCGGAAATCCGGTGGCCGTTGTCTTTTGACGGAGACTCCGTCGTGTTTGCGACGGCGAAAGCGGACCCTACGCCCGGATGCCGTTGAGATAGGCGCCGAGAAGGTGGTCGAGGAGTTCGTTCGCCTCGGGCCAGTCGAGATGCGGCTTGGCGATGATGAGCGAAACGACACCGTGGCTGAGCGCCCAGATGCTGTGGGCCATGATCGACGCGTCGGTCGTGCGAACCTGACCGGCGTCGATGCAGGCCTGGCAGCGCTCGACGAGCCGGGTGAGTCCGGTGACACCGGTACGACGCATCTCGTCGAGTTGGTCGTCTGTCAGGAGCGAGCGCCCCATGAAGAGAATGCGGTAGTGCTCGGGATGCTGGAGGCCGAAACGGACGTAGGCACGGGTGCCGGCGTCGAGAGCGGCCATCGGATCATCGACATCGTCGGTGGCGCTGTCGATCCACTCCGCCAACTGGCGGAAGCGTCGGGCACAAACGTCGAAGAGCAACTCTTGCTTGTCGAAGAAGTGCAGGTAGATGGCAGGAGGAGTGCAGCCGACGCGATCGGCGACGGCGCGGATCGAAACGGATTCGGTCGTACCGCCCTCGATCAGCAGCTGATCAGTGGCGTCGAGGATCTCGAGGCGCAGACGATCCCCGTCGCCGCGCTTGGCACGAATGCGCCGAGGGGTTGCCTCGACAAGGTGGCTATCGCTGGTCGGGCGATAAAGGGAAGTAAGTGTGGTCATCGGACAACCTCCTTCGGTGGTCGCATGTCGATCCGATAGACAGAGTCAACGCCTCAGACGTGAGGGATATGTGAGAGGGCGATCACTGCATTGCGATCATCTCCCGGACCATCGGGTCAGAACCTCATCCTCCTCTCATGAGAGGCGGCTCATCCGCCTGAGCCGTATGCGTACATACGGTAGGGACTATGCAGCGGCCCTGGTTCGACGCAAGAGAGGATCGGCAAGGGCCAACGCCCGATCGGCGAACGACAGGAGCCTCCCGGCGGCGCCGGGGGTGTCGTTGTCGACGAGGTTCCCCATCACGGCGAGGGTCAGATCAGCAGCCTTCTGGGTTCCGACGGCAACCCGCAGGCCCGTCCGCAGGAGCAAGGGATGGCCGATCACGAAGCTGAAGCGGCGACCGGTCCGAAGGAAGGCATCGAAGCGCTCACCGACGATGCGATCATATGCGCGCGGAGCATTTGTCGGATCGACGATAAACTCATCGGCGGCGATCATCCCCGACTCGAGCCCGTAGTCGATTCCCTCACCGTTCATCGGATTGACCAGACCTGCCGCGTCACCGATCGCCAGCCAGCCATCGCCATGCCGGCGCTGCGCGCTCATCGGAAGACGCCATGCCCGAGGTTTGTCGATGAACGGACCGAGCTGCCAGCTGTCGCGGACGAGGGTGGCGTAGTTGTCGATGAGCTTGTTCAGGTTGAGTTTCCTGAAGCCCTTCATCGTCGACAACGCGCCGACACCGATGTTCACCGTGCCGTCGCCAGCTGGGAACATCCAGCCGTAGCCCGGAATTGCGGTGCCGTGCTCGTCGGAAAGGCTCAGGCAGGCTTCGAGGTGTCGTTCACTGTGACGCGGTGACTCCGCATACGCCCGGATGGCGAGGCCGAAGGTCTCATCGGGAACGCGTTCGGCGCCGAGGAGCCGAGCGGCGGCACCCGGCGCTCCCGCTGCCAAGATCGTGAGAGGGGCGCGCCACTGGCCTGCCGCAGTCTCCACGCCGACGACGCGTCCGTTCTCGAGAGCAGGGAGCGCCTCGGTGCCGAAGACGACCTCGGCCCCGGCCTCCGCGGCAGCATCGATCAGCTGGCGATCGAGGAGGCGACGGGGAAGCACGGCACCGTGCGGACCGAAGCGGTTGTTCGAGGGCCACAGCAGTTCCCGGGTCTTCTTCCCGGCGATCATCCGAAGCCCGTCAATCCGATGAGCACCCTCGAGATCGATCTTCAGCTCCGACAACGCGGAAACCGCTCGGGGCGTGAGCCCGTCACCGCACACCTTGTCGCGGCCTTGCGGGCCCTTCTCGAACACGACGACATGAGCGCCCGCGCGAGCGGCACGCAACGCCGCGGCGGCGCCGGCGGGTCCTCCACCGATCACGAGGAGGTCGCACGTGTTCATCGTTGACCATCTTCCCAGCCGTGGTGCGCTACCTCTGTCGGCCGCGGCGTGACGGTCGTCGCTCCGCGTTCAGACCAGAGAGAGGATCACGTCGGCGTGTTCGTCGGAAACGGGCAGCACGCTCAGCCGATTGCCCTTGCGGAGGAGAAGCATTCCGTCGAGCTCCTCGGCGTGGGCTCGAAGTTCGTCGAGCGAGATCACCCGGCGGAACTTCTTCACGAACGCGACGTCGACCAGCCACCATCGCGGATCGCCCGGCGAGGAGTCGGGGTCGAAGTACTTCGACGCGGCGTCGAACTGGCTCGGATCGGGGTACGGCGCCGACGCCACCTTGGCCAGCCCGACGATTCCGGGGACCTTGCAGTTCGAGTGGTAGAAGAACACGCGGTCGCCAACCGCCATCTGCTTCCACATGTAGTTGCGGGCCTGGAAGTTCCGCACGCCGTCCCATGGCTCACGTTTGCGCGCCTTCAGGTCGTCGATCGAGAACCCGTCCGGCTCCGACTTCATCAACCAGGAAGCCATCACACGGCCGCCGTCCGAGCGATCACCGCGGCGATGGACCCACCGGCGGCCATCAGTCCGCCGCTTCTCGGGCCATCACGGCAGCCGCCGATTCGCCTGCGGCATTCACCACGGCGTCGAGGTCGGCATCGGTGTGGGCGAACGACGGGAACAACGCTTCGTACGGACCTGGCGCCATGGCCACCCCACGCCTGAGCATCTCGTGGAAGAACGGGGCATACAGGCCGTTCGAGTTGGCCTCCTTGGCCTCGTCGTAGTTGGTGATCTCGGTCGCGCTCAGATGAAGACCGGTGATTGTGCCGACACGGGGGACCTGGATTGGCAAACCGGAGGCGGAGATCGCACCAGTCAGCGCGCTGACGAACCGGGCGGTTCGTTCCTCGAGCGCACTGTACGCATCGTCGGTGCACAAGTTGAGCGTGGCGAGACCGGCGGCCATAGCCAGGGGATTCCCGGACAGGGTGCCGCCCTGGTACACCGGTCCGAGAGGCGCGAGGTGGGCCATGACGGTCTTCGAGCCGCCGAACGCACCGACCGGAAGTCCGCCACCGATGATCTTGCCGAAGCACCACAGGTCGGGGGTGACACCGGACCACGTGGTGGCGCCACCGCTACCGAGACGGAACCCGGTGATGACCTCGTCGAACAACAAAAGCGCTCCGGAGCGATCACACGCCTCACGGAGGGCTCGGAGAAACCCCGGTGCCGGGGCGACAAGTCCCATGTTGGCGGCGACCGGTTCGACGGCGACGACGGCGACATCAGGACCGATCTCCGGGATGACGTTGTAGGGGGCGACGATGGTGTCGGCCACCGCAGAGGGCGGC
>JANPDB010000398.1:0-1510 GCA_031431255.1 Acidimicrobiia bacterium
GTTGCTCTTCGCCGTCCAGCCCGAGACGGACGATCGTTGTCGGCTCTATACGGTGCTGGCCCGCGGCGGCCGTGCGGACCTCGTGCCCGACGACGCCGGTATGGCGGATGCACTTGCCTTCGAACAGGCTGTCCTCGACGAGGACCTGGCCCTGCAGATCAGGTTGCCCCGTTCCCTTCCCACCGACCCGACCGTAGAGCTTCATACGCGCGCTGATCGTTACGCATTGGCCGTTCGACGAATCCTCGCCCGTTGCCTGGAGGTTGCGTCGTGAGAGCCGACGCCGTGTTCGGGCTCGGCACCATGGCGTTTGCCGGTCCCACGTCGGATCCTGCGGAGTCACTGCGGATCCTGAGCCGGGCCATCGACGACGGAGTGACGTTCATCGACACCGCCGACGTCTACGGCCGAGGTTCGGTCGAGGAGCTCATCGCACCGGTGGTGCAGGCTCGGCGCAACGAGATCGTGCTCGCGTCGAAGATCGGGCTGCCGATGTCGGATGACCCGACCGACCGTGGACTTGCGCCGGAACGGATCCGATCTGCGGTTAAGGCCAGCCTTCGGCGGCTGGGCGTCGATCACCTCGACCTCGAGCAATGCCATCGGCCCGACCCCACCGTCCCGTTGGAGGAGACGCTCGGCGCGTTGGCCGAACTCGTTGCCGAGGGCCTCATCGCGAAGATCGGCTCGTCGTGCTTCCGGGCCGACGCCATCCGCCACGCCGCGGCGACCGGCCATGGGTTTGCCTACGAGCAGTCGCCGTACTCGTTGTTCGTGCGGTCACGTGAGCGCGACGTGTTCCCCGCCTGCGAGGAACTGGGGATCGATGTGATCGCGTGGAGCCCGCTCAACGGGGGATGGCTCACCGGGAAATACGGGGCCGACCGCGTTCCTCCGCCTGACTCGCGCGCCGCTCGCGCGGGTACCTTCGTTCGCTCCGATGATCCGGTGAAGTCGACGGCCGCCGCCGCCCTCGGGGAGCTCGCCGCGTCGGTGGGTGTGTCGCTCGCCCACCTTGCCCTCGCCTGGGTTCGGGCGCAGCCCGCGGTTTCGATCGTCCTGATCGGGCCGCGCACGATGGCCCAGTACGAGGAGCTGATCGGAGCGCGCGTTGTGCGCCTCTTGCCGTCCGTCCTCGACGCCATCGATGCGATCGTCACCCCGGGCACGACGATCGATCCGGGCAACGACGCCTGGTGAGCTGAGGCGTCCGACGGAGCGCCATGCCGAGGTTGGTATCTCAGTCGCTCTGGGGGCGACTGAAATACCAATCACTGCGCAGCCGTAAAGCGCAGGTAATCCGGTATACTGCTGGTATATGGCATCGAAATCGGGACCCTCCACGACGATCAAGCTCAGCGTGGCGACCCGAGATCGCATTCGCGATCTCGGTGGCGAAACCTACGAGGAGACGATCATCGAAGCGCTCGACGCACTTGAGACGGACCGTTTCTGGGCTCAGGCCGAGTCCGCAGCGGCATGGCGAGCGTCGCTCTCAGAAGAAGAACTG
>JANPDB010000399.1:0-2257 GCA_031431255.1 Acidimicrobiia bacterium
TGTTGGTACCCTGGCTGGCAGCATGGGGACATCGAGCGTGAGTGAGTTCCCCGACGATGGGTCGGCCGAGAAGCGCAACGTGGACGATGGGAACGACGGAGCGTTCCGTTCGACCTACATGGGCCGGGCCAGTTCGTCCGCTGATCCGGTCCGCCAGTACCTCCGTGAGATTGGCCGCGTCTCCCTGCTCAACGCCGAGGGCGAGGTTGCGTTGGCTACTCGGATCGCCGCCGGCATCACGGCGGAGACGAAGCTGGCCGAGCTCGCCGCCGACAACGCGCTGGAGGCGCTCACGTTCGCGGCGCGTCGTCAACTCGACCGCACCGTCAAGGACGGGCTGCGGGCCAAGGAGGAGCTGACCGAGGCCAACCTGCGGCTCGTCGTCTCGATCGCCAAGCGCTACGCCGGCCGGGGCATGACGCTGCTCGACCTGATCCAGGAGGGCAATCTCGGTCTGATGCGCGCGGTGGAGCGTTTCGATCACACGAAGGGCTTCAAGTTCTCCACCTACGCCACGTGGTGGATCCGCCAGGCCATCACCCGAGCGATCGCCGATCAGGCCCGTACCATCCGCATCCCGGTGCACATGGTCGATGTGATCCTGCTCGTCACACGTACGCAGCGCGAGATGCTCCAGGAACTGGGCCGTGAACCGACCACCGCCGAGATCGCAGCACGCGTCGACCTCACCCCGGAACGGGTGCGCGAGCTGCAGCGCATGGCGTATGACCCGGTATCGCTGGAATCGCCGGTCGGTGAGGACGACGGCAGCACCCTCGGGGACTTCATCGAAGACGAGAGCGCGATCGCGCCGGCGGAGGAAGCGGTCAAGAAGGTCCGGCGTCAGGCCGTCGACCGTGCGCTTTCCGAACTGAACGAACGGGAACGTGAGGTCGTGCGCCGCCGTTTCGGCCTCGACGACGGTCAGCCCCGGACGCTCGAGCAGGTCGGCAAGGAGTTCAACGTGACGCGCGAGCGGATCCGTCAGATCGAAACCAAAACGCTGGCGAAGCTGCGTCATCCGCAGCGCAGCCAGCGCCTCAAGGAGTATCTGGAGGAGTAGCTCGCGGGCTTCGGCGTCGGTCAGTCGAGCGCGACCCAGCGCGTGGTCGCCCGGCGAACCTCTTCCATGCCCTTCAGCGCTTCGTCGAGCAGGTCCTCGATCTGGGGGTTCCCGGACGACTTCGCCCGATGGGCGATGCCGATCCATGGATGCAGTTGCATGGTGTGTCCGTCGAAGTAGATCGGTAGTGAAAGTGATTCGGTCACGCGGTCGGCGACATCGACGGCATATCCGCGGCCGATGTCTTGGGCCATCCCGCCGGCGACGGCGACGAGCACGTCGACATCGTGGCGTCCGCGTATGTCCTCGCTGCGCAGCGCTGTCGCCAGACGACTCGAGCTCACCCGGACCACTTCGTCGGCGACGTGAGCGCCGAATGTCTCGGCGATCGCCGAGAGCCCGTCGAGGTGGACGGCGAGCACGGCAAGGTGCTCGCCGGTGCGCTTTGCGCGGTGGAGCGCGGCAGAGCCGAGTTCGACGGTCCGCTCACGGTTCGCGAGCCCGCTGATGGGGTCGAGTGCGCCCACGTTGCTGAGGCGTTCGCGCAGGTGGTAGCGATCGGTGGCGTCGACGAGCCGGACGATGGTGCCGTCGACCGAGTCGTCGTCGGGCTGGTGAACGACGAGGTCGATCGTGGGGGTACGCCCGTCGTGGAGTTGGAGCCGGACGTTCTCGGCGACCACCGGTTTCGGTCGGTCGGTGTGCCCGCGCAGGATCAGCCGTTCGAAGTCGTCCGGGTCGGCGAAGGGCAGCACGACCCGGGCGTCGCCCCCGAGCAGGGCCGCGGGGCTGCAGCCGAGGAGTCGCAGGGTCGCCCCTCCTGCTTGCACGATTCGGTCCTTCGACACGATCAGGAGAACGTCGCTCGACGTGGCGTCGAGGATTGCGCTCCGGCGGGTCGCCCGCCGCTCCTGGCTGATGCTTCGTGCGGAGGCAAAGAGCAGGGCTGCGGCGCTGGCCGCGACCCCGCCGATCAGCACGCTTATGCGTGCGGGGCCGGCGTTCAGGTGAAGCAGCGCGGCGGCTGCGGCGGCTGAACCGGCCATGCCGATAACCACCGGCGTGGTCTCAACGGCGCGGTTGCGTGGGGGAACAGTGGGTGGGAGAACCGACACGTTTTGTCCATCGGCGGTTCCACCGACGCACTTTGTAGGCCGATCGGCTCAACCGAACGAGTTGACCCGGACGACTGGG
>JANPDB010000400.1:0-3887 GCA_031431255.1 Acidimicrobiia bacterium
ACGCGATCTTCTTGCCTTCGAGCAGCCCGCCACAGCGGGCGAGGTTGAGCTGGAGGATTGACGCGGCACCGGTCTGCAACACGCGGGCGAACTCGTACTTGGTGGTGAGTCGCTCGCCGGTCGAGATGGGGATGGTGGTCTGGCGGGCGACCTTGGCCATCTCCTCGGGCATCTCCGGCGGCGTCGGCTCCTCGAACCAGAGCGGGTCGTAGGGCTCGAGGCGTCGGGCCAGGCGGATCGCGCCGGCGGCGGTGAACTGACCGTGCGTGCCGAAAAGTATGTCGACCTTCGGTCCGACGGCCCGTCGAACAGCGCGCACCATGGCCTCGGATCGATCCATGGCTTCGAGGGACGGCTGGCGGGGATCGAACACGCCGTAACCGCCGACGGGGTCGAACTTGACCGCGGTGAAGCCCTGCTCCATGGCGCGAACGGCGGCCGCGGCGCACACGTCGGGATCGGAGTACACCGGGTCGTCTTCGTGGGCGTCGACGCCGGGCGGCGGGTAAAGGTAGGTGTACGTACGAAGCTTCTCGTGGACGCGTCCGCCGAGCAGTTCGTAGACCGGCTTGTTGCATTCCTTACCGACGATGTCCCAACACGCCATCTCCAACCCGCTGAGCACACTCACCAGGCTGAGATCCGGTCGCATCGTGTAGCCCCGGCCGTAGACGCTTCGCCACATCGTCTCGATCCGAAACGGGTCGTGGCCGATCAGATGACGCTCGGCAACATCGACGACCATGTCGGCCACAACGGCGGGGGAGAACGTCGCGGCGTAGACCTCGCCGACCCCGGTCACTCCGCCGTCGGTGGTCAGCATCAGGAAGATCCAGTAGCGGCCGCCGAAGCGCGGCGGCGGGTTGCCAACGACGAAGGTCTCGATACCGGTGATCTTCACGCCCACGATCATGGCCGCGATCGGGCTGCCCGACGATGTTCGTGAGGGATGTCAAACAGGAGGCGACGTGACACGGCAGCGTGATGAGGCCGGGTCACCCGGTTGCGCTGGTCGCCCAACCGTCACCCGCCGACGATCGTCACCCGCGTCACGCGGCTCTGGAGCGGCCAAGATGGGCGTATGGACTACGACATGATCGCCGGGATCTTCCTCACCCCGACTGGGAACGAGCCGCCCGCCGTCGTGCCTTCCATCTCACCGGCTCGACGGCTGCGCGACGCCGTCGAACCGATCGCCACGATCGGCTGGTGGTCGCGCGCTGCGGCCGAGTCGGCGCTGGCTCTCGGACACGACTTCTTCGACGGCTACGTGTGGGGACGGGCGGCCGCGCTCGGAGCCGACGTCGCGCCGTCGGTTGTCGTCTCGGCCTTCGGTGTCTTCAACGGAGCGCTGCTCGGCCCGGTCTACGCGCACGGCCGGAGCGTATCCTCACGCGCTGACGTTCTGGCCAGCCGTTCGTCCGGTGCCGAGGCCGGCCTGCGCCACGCCACCGCAGGAGTCGACGAGAACACGATCGTGATCGCGGGCGCGTCCCTGCTCGCTGCGGTCTCAACTCTCGAGCCCGGGCCGCGGCACCTGTTCGGTGCACTGCAGGCGCTTGCCGTACCGGACGACCCGTACGGTCGGCTGTGGCGTGCCGCTGAGCTTGTCCGGGAGCACCGAGGGGACACGCACCTGGCGGCGTGCGTGGCGGCCGGGCTCGACATGGCCGAGATGAACGTGCTTACCGAGGTCTGGCTCGGCTACCCGGTGGGTGAGTACTCCTCCACCCGTGGCTTCGACGCCGCTGCGCTCGCGTCGGCCGTGGAAAGGATGGCGGCGCGCGGCTGGTTGGCCGCCGACGGGGTCCTCACTCCGGCGGGACGCGCGGCGCGCGATGCCATCGAGTCGGCGACCGACGTTGGTCAGGCGCGCCTCGTCGAGGCGATCGGGGAAGGTCTGGATGGTCTCGTTGCCACCCTCGGCCGCATCAGTGACGCTGTGCTCGAAGCGAGGGCGGCGCCGGCCGATCCGCGCAAACGGGCAGCGGGCTGACTCGCAGAACGGGGTCGCTCGGCTGTTGCTCGAACGGCTCGCCAGCAGACCCCCAATTCCGATGGGCGATCGTCGAAGAACAACGAGCCTCAACCGGTGCCGGTGGCCCGAAGCACGGTGTGGGGCCGCCCGTCGGGGCGCACGGTCGTAATTCCGGCGAAGGCTGACTCATGCAGCAGGGCCACTGTCCCATCGGGAAGGGCGGCGAGGTCGAGGCCATGACGCCGAGCCTCGCGTGACAGGTCGGTAGCGTGACGTGCCGATGTCACCCGATCGAGAAACCGGCACCTACCGTTACCGTCGCGACGCCGCGTTGCTCGGCGTGTCGGACGTGTTCACCATCGACGGCGCCTCGGTCCACTCCGTGCGCGAGCAGCCCGGTGGCGTCCGGATGGAGGTCGATGCGATGGTCGACCCTGCCGGGCTGGTCAGCCGATTCGAGCTGTGGTGGACCCATCACGGCGAAGGTCAAATTCCATCACGGCGCGTCACCTACACGCTCAGCGAAGGCGAGTTGGAAGTGATCGTCGACGGAGACCGTCTCACCCGAGTTGTGGCAGCTGACGCGGTGCTGTTCCCCCTGCTGCGCGTCTTTCAAGGGGCGGTGATCTTGGCCGTCGCCGACGCCGGGTCGGTCGGTCGAACGGTGATCATTCCTGACCTCCACCACCTCACGGACCCGGAGCGTCTACTGCTCCCGACGTTCGAGACGCGCATGGCGCGATGTCTGTCGACCGACCCGTCGACCGGTATCGCTGCGTACTCCTACGAGGGCTCGGTGTACGACGAATCCTCCCGGTTCTCTATCGACGTCGCTCGGCGGCAAATGACCGGCTACGTCTTCCCGCAAGCCGATGGATCGGTGATCGACGTCCGACTGGAGCGCTGACGGTCGCCGCGGTTATCCGGCGACCGCGGCGAGTCCTGCGAGGACCCGCTCGGCATCGACGTCGCCCAGGACCCCGCCCCGGCCCGCCGTGGAGAAGGCGAACGGGTGCGAGAAACCGAGTTCCGCGCCGATGTCGTTGGTCTCGGGGATGAGCATGAACTTTCCGCCGATCGCGTTGATCGGCGCTGCCGTGGCGCGGGCGAGCTCTGCGGCGTTCATTCCGTGTCTCCTTCGTTCGTGTCGTTCGGCTCGACCCAGGACGTGACCGGCTTCGGTTCCTTCGGCTTCTTGGGAGGTCTGTCGCCCACGACCTGTCGAACCGCCCCGGGCACGACGACACCGTCGAGGTCGTGGCGCGGCGGATACGCGGGCTTGAGGGTGTCGAGCACCGAAGTGAGGATGGTCAAGACCGCGAAGTCGCGGTACCACTTCTTGTCCGCCGGTACGACGAACCACGGCGCATGGGTGGTGGACGTCTTTTCGATGGCGTCGTCGTAGGCGCGCTGGTAGCTCGGCCACAGTTCACGATCCTCGAGGTCGCCGAGGCGGAACTTCCAACGTTTGTCGAGACGATCGACACGGGCTTGGAGACGGTTTGCCTGCTCCTCGCGGGAGATGTGCAGCATCACCTTGACGACCGTCGTGCCCTCGTCGACCAACCCGGCCTCGAAGTTGTTGATGGTGGTGTAGCGGTTCTGCCACACGCTCGGCGGCTTGAGCTTGCGCACGCGCACCGCGAGCACGTCCTCGTAGTGCGAACGGTTGAAGATGCCGATCTTCCCCTTGGCGGGCATCCGTTGGTGGATGCGCCACAGGAAGTCCTGCGCCAGTTCGTGCTCGGTCGGAACTCCCCAACTGGTCACCTCGGCGCCGACCGGATGCATGCCCAGGTAGAGGCTCTTCACCGTGCCGTCTTTGCCGCCGCCGTCCATGGCCTGGAGGACGAGCAGGATGCTGCGTTCCTTCTCCGCCATGAACCGGTCCTGGGTGACCCTGAGGCGT
>JANPDB010000401.1:0-1868 GCA_031431255.1 Acidimicrobiia bacterium
CCTCGACGGGATCGTGATCCCGGGTGGCTTCGGCGAGCGCGGGATCGACGGCAAGATCGCTGCCGCGCAGTGGTCGCGCGAATCGAGCATCCCGTGTCTGGGCATCTGCCTCGGTCTGCAGGTGATGGTGATCGACTTCGCTCGCCACGTGCTCGGCCTGCCGGACGCGAACTCCAGCGAGTTCGACCCGTTGTCCCCGGACCGCGTGATCGACTTGATGGACGAACAGCGCGAGGTGGTGGATAAGGGCGGCACCATGCGTCTGGGCACCTACCCGGCGGCGCTCGTTCTCGGCACCAAAGTTCAGCGCGCCTATGGTCGGGAGG
Source organism: Acidimicrobiia bacterium (assembly GCA_031431255.1). Lineage (GTDB taxonomy): Bacteria > Actinomycetota > Acidimicrobiia > Acidimicrobiales > JANYDT01 > JANLQX01. The sequence continues at coordinate 327 of JANPDB010000401.1, forward strand.
TCGTCTACGAACGGCACCGTCACCGTTACGAGGTGAACCCTCGCTATCACCGCCGCTTGCTGGAGGGCGGGCTCACCCTCTCCGGCATGTCGCCCGATGGACGACTGTGCGAGTTCATCGAGTTGGGCAACCATCCGTACTGGGTCGGCACCCAGGCCCATCCCGAGTTCCTCTCCCGTCCGCAGCGGCCGCATCCTTTGTTCCGTGAGCTCGTCGCGGCGGCGGTGCTCCGCGCCGAGGGTCGACAGCCCCGTCTCCTCGGGGTCGATCACCTGGATCCGTCCGTGCCGGTTTCCTGAGTGGCCGACGACGGTGTGACGTTGCCATCGGTGGCCGCCGGGACGGGCGATTTCCGGAGAGTGTCGGAGGCGGCGATCTACGAGGGCCCTGTCTTCCGGCTCGTCGACGCAACGTTCGAGTCACCGCACGGCGAGACGTTCCGCCGCCAGATCGTGCGGCACAACGGCGCCGTCGCCGTGGTGCCGTTGCACGAGGACGGAACGATCACGGTGATCAGCCAGTTCCGAGCGTCGGTGATGGAGCGCCTTCTCGAAATCCCGGCCGGGCTACTCGACCGTCCGGGCGAGCCGCTCGTCGAGGCCGCTCGGCGGGAATTGCGCGAAGAGGTCGGTCTGCTCTGCGGTCGACTTGATCATCTGTGCACCTATGTTCCGGCGCCGGGCATGACGGATGAGCGGGTGACCATCTTCGTCGCCCGCGACCTCACGACCGTCGACACCGATCGACATGGGCCCGAGGAGCACGACATGGTGGTGAGCCGCATACGGCTCGGTGACGCGCTGGCGATGATCGAGGCCGGTGAGATCATCGACGGGAAGACGGCCTACGCGTTCGCGCTGCTCGTGGCCCAGGGACACTAGGGCGCTTCGTGGCGACGGTTACCCGTGCGGCACATCGCGATGTGGAGGCCTTTCTCACCTCCCTGCTCCTGGAACGTGGCAGGAGTTCGAACACCCTGGCGGCCTACCGCCGTGATCTCGTTCGCTATACGGAATGGCTGGCGGAGGCCGGGCTCTCGGTCGAGGCCGCCGACGACGACGCGATCCTTCGTCACCTCGAGGCATTGCGGTCTCGAGACCTCGCTGTTGCATCACTGCGGCGGGCTGCGGTGACGATCCGGTCGTTCCATCGGTGGCGCACGTCGGAGGGCATCGCCGCAGGATCGGTGGGTCGGGACCTGTCGGTACCCAAGGTCACCGATGCCGTGCCAAAGGCGTTGTCGGAAGACGACGTCACCCGGGTACTCGACACCTGCATCGGCGTGGACGGGGTCGGTTACCGCGATCGCGCGATGCTGGAAGTGCTCTACGGCACCGGCATGCGGATCAGTGAGCTTGTCGGCCTGCAGCTCTCGGCGCTCGACCTCGACGACGGGATGGCCCGCGTGCTCGGCAAAGGATCGAAGGAGCGGCTCGTCCCCCTCGCCGGATTCGCCCTGCGGGCACTGGTGGAGTACCTCGGTCCGTCGGGTCGGCCCCGGTTGGAGCCGCGCCGGTGGGCGAAACGGGGCGACGCCGAGGC
>JANPDB010000402.1:0-8953 GCA_031431255.1 Acidimicrobiia bacterium
GGCCCCGCCGAGCGGATTGCACGATCCACCGATGTCGAAGGCGGCCCGGCGGTCGGCGCGCAGCGTGGCGAGCCACCCGCGATCGCACCACCCCTGATAGGCAAGGTTGTGCAGCGAGAGCACCGTCGGGACGTCGTCGGCCAGGAGGCCGACGACGGCCGCGGTGTGCCAGTCGTTCAGGTGGACGACGTCGACCCGGTGGGTCGCCGCGAGTGCCGCCACCGCAGCGGAGAACGCGAAGAACCGCTGATCGTTGTCGGGCCAACCGTCGGATTCCCCCGGTGGCACGTACGGGTGCGACCGCCGGATGCCGGGCACATCGACCAGCGTGATCTCGCCGTAGCCCTCGAGCTCACCGGTGCGGGCCGAGCCGACCTCGCCCGCCCATGCGGGAAGGCTGATGGTCTCGACGCGCTCGTCACCCAGGCGCGGAGACTCTGGTCCGCCGTAGTCGGGCACGACCAGGTCGACGCACACACCGGCGCGCCGCAGTGCCTGCACCAGTCCGCCGGCGGCCTCCGCCAGGCCGCCGACGCGGACAAGGGGGGCAAGCTCGGCCGTGGCGAAAAGGATGTGTGGTGAACGCGAAGTCGACATGAATGGTTGTCGCCGAGTCGGTCAGTGGGCGGCCGCGAACGACTGCGATGTCGTCGGTATCCCGCGGCGGACGAGGACGTCTCCCATGAGGTCGGCGAAGTTGTCCGAGTAGAACGCCCGCTTCGTGGCGTCGTCGGCCCCGGCGAGAGCATCGTCGAAGCGCTTCAGCGGATTGCGGCCTCCTTCGACGTGGGGGAAATCCGACGAGAACATGCAGGTTTCCGCCCCGGCGTTCGCAACGATCCAGCCGGTGTCCTCGTGGGGATACGGCGTGACTCGGACCTGGCGGCGGACAATCTCACTCGGCTTGGCCGACAACTTCTGCAGGCGCTCTTCGTTCTTGCGGAACGCGCCGAACGCCGCGTCGAGGTTGCGCATCCAGCCAGGGAGCCACGACGCACCCTGTTCGATAACGCCCCACTTGAGCCGTGGGAAACGGTCGAGCACGCCGTCGAAGATGAGCGTGGAGAGGGTCTGCATCGGCGGGTAGGGGATCGCCATGTAATCGACCGAGCGGAAGTTCTCGGCGCCTCCGTGGAAATCCGGCACCGGCGGGAGACCGTTGACGAAATAGCTCGGCGACAGGAGCTGGCCGCCACCACCGACGTGGAAGACGACGGGCGTCTCGGCGTCCTGCGCCATCGCCCACACGGGCCCGAAGTCGACGTGACTGGGCGAACGGTCCTTCGGGCACGCGCTGGCGATCATGAGTGCCGCGCAACCCATGTCGATGGCGCTCCTCGCGGTCGCCGCCGCGGCGACGGGATCGGCGAGGGAGACATAGCCGACGGGGAGCAGTCGACGGTCACCGGCACAGAACTCGGTGATGGCTCGGTTGTGGGCGTCGGCCATGGCCGTCGCCACGCCGGGATCGCTCTCCTGTTCGGCAATGGCGAGCGGGATGGAGGCGAAGGTGTTGAACACCAACTGGCTGGCGAACCCGAGAAGGTCGAGGGCCGCAGGACGGTCCTCGGCGAGGAACGCGCCGAGTCCGGCCCAGTTCTTGCGGAGCAGGAGTTGCGACGCATCCTCAGCCCGGAACTCGGCATCGGCGTTCGCGGCGCGACACCACTCGAGGTTCGAATCCTCCTTCCCGCCCACGGTCTGGATGTTCAGCGGTACCGTCCGGCCGCGCCACTTCGGGTCGAGATGCTGATCGAACCAGTCCGGCGTCTCCATGATGTGGGAATCGGCGTCGTGGATGAAGCGGCCATCGGCATACGTCATGGAGGGAACTCTACGACTCAGCCGTTAATGGGGCCGGTGCTGCCCCGCAGGCTGGCCGCGTTGCGGCCCGCGAGGGTGGCCACGATCTCGGCGGCGATGGCCAGCGCGGTTTCTTCCGGCGTCCGCGAGCCGAGATCGAGGCCGACCGGACCGTGGATGCGAGCCAGCGCGGCGTCCGGCACCCCGGCTGAGCGGAGCACGTCGGCCCGCGCAGTCTGGGTGTGGCGCGAGCCGAGCGCGCCGACGTACCCGCAGCGTCCCCCGAGGGCGGCGGCGATGGCCGCACAGGACACGGGCAGGTCGTGGGACAGCACCACGAGGGCATCACCGGACCCGAGACCGCCGCTCTGCGCGGCGATCGCGTCAGCGCCGAGAGCTTCGCCGACAACCGTCGTCGACCAGCCGAGGAGTCCGCCCTGGGCGGCAATGGCGTCGGCCAAGGCCGCCTCGCCGACGACGAGGACGCGCGCCGGCGGACGGAACAGCGTGACGAGCAGCGGCCCGGCCTCGGTCATCACCGTGGCCGAGAGGTCCTTGGCCCGATCGAGCAGGGAGCGGCACGCATGCACCGCCTCGAGCGTGACCGAGGGCTCGCCGAGGGAGCCGTCGAGTGACCCGTCGAGCGTGACGGCGACCGAACGCCCGAGGTCATCGCCACCGACGAGGGTGGCGACCACGACCGGTTCAGAGGCAGCAAGAGTCCGCCACGCCAGCAGGGGGACCTGGGTGATCGGCTGGAGCAGCACGGTTGCCTGCCCTCCACACGCCAGGCCGCACCCGACGGCCGGATCGTCGGCTATCGCGACGTCGAGGAGCGCGGCCGTGGCGTTGCCGGCGGCGGCGGCGGCGAGGATCTGCGTGTCCGCCGCACCGCCGAGCAGCGACCCCGTGATGACGCCGTCGACGACGAACACCGCTTCATCGGTGCGACGGCCACCGAACCCTCGCAGCGACACGACCCGTGCCACCACGCCTGCCCCACCCGTAACGGCGGTCGGGAGTGCGGTCGAAGCGATGGAGAACATGGGACCAGTCTCGCCGCGCCAGAATCACCTGGTGCAACCAGTTCTCGACTCCGACCTCCGCATCGGCACCTCCGGCCGTCATGTGCTCGCCCTGATCGGCACCGACGCCAGCCGGTACCCGTACGGCACGTCGCTGCTCGTGGAGGGCCCGGAGGAGACACTCCTCATCGATCCGTCGCTGGCGATCTCGGAGCGAGGCGGCGTCCCGGCACCGCGTGTCGATCGGATGCTGGTCAGCCATGCCCACGAGGACCACCTCGCCGGGTGCCACCGCTTTCCCGATGCTGCGCTCCACGCCCACCACCACGACGTCGGAGCGTTGCGCTCGCTCGACGCACTCGTCGAGGTCTACGGCATGGACGAGGCCGCCTCCGCGGTGTGGGCACCCCAACTGGTAGAGAACTTCAACTACGAGCCGCGGCTCGATGCGTCCGGCTTCGACGACGGCCACACCTTCGATCTCGGTGGCGGGCTCCGCGTCGGGGTCGTCCACCTGCCCGGCCACACCCGCGGTCACTGCGCGTTCCTCGTCGAGCCCGAGGGGGTCCTGTTCGTCGCCGACATCGACCTGTCCGCCTTCGGGCCGTACTACGGCGACCACTGGTCCGACCTCGAGGACTTCGAGCGCTCGCTGGCGCGCGTCCGGGAGATCGACGCCCGCTGGTACGTCACGTTCCACCACAAGGGCATCGTCGAAGGCGCGGAGGAGTTCCGTCGCCAGGTCGATGCCTTCGGCGCGGTGATCGGTGCCCGCGAGGCGCGCCTGCTCCAGTTCCTCGCCGAGCCGCGCACGATCGACGAAGTGGTGGCCCATCGGTTCATCTACCGGCCCGGCGTCCAACTGGTGTGGGCCGACAACGTGGAACGGCGCTCGATGACGATGCACATCAACCGACTGCTCCGAGACGGTCGTGTGGTGGAGACCGAACCCGGCCGGTACCGCGCTGCGTAGTCCCGCACCGTCGCTCGACGCCGCTGAGGTAGCCGTGGCGGCCCCGTAGCGTCGACTCGATGCGAACCGTGCTGATCCTCGGCGACCAGTGCCACCGCGAGGTGGCGTCTCTGCGAGGCTGCACGCCCGGCGATACGCGGGTCCTCTTCGTCACCAGCACCTCCTACCTCGGGGCCAAACGCTGGCATCGCCAACGCCTCCACGTGGTCCTCGCGTCGATGCGCCGATTCGCCCGGGAACTCCGCGTCGAAGGCTTCGAGGTCGACGAGCGGATCGCCACCACCCAGTCCGCAGGTCTCGACGGCCATCGACGCGAGTTCGCACCGACGAGCGTCCGGGCGATGGTGCCGATGTCGTTTCGTGGTCGAGCGTTCGTCGAAGCCAACTGTGACGAGGTCATCGCCAACGACCAGTTCCTCTGCAGCTACGACGACTTCGCGACGTGGACGACGACGCGCAAGGGCCGCTTGAAGATGGAGGACTTCTACCGTTGGCAACGGTTGCGGCTCGACGTGCTCATCGGACCCGACGGCGAGCCGACGGGTGGCCGGTGGAACTACGACGACGAGAATCGCCTGCCCCCACCGAAGGACGGCCGAGCGTGGCCCACGCCGGAGACGTTCCCTGTCGACGACGTCGACGATGAAGTACGCGCACTTATTGACACCCACGCCCCGCACGCGTTCGGCGCACCGTGGGCAGGCCTGTGGCCCACCTCGACCGCGCAGGCGCAAGCCCGACTGCGACGCGTCATCGACGAGGTCCTTCCCCACTTCGGTCCGCACGAAGACGCCATGCTCGCTGGCAACTGGCACCTTGCTCACACGCTGCTGAGCTCGTCGCTCAACCTCGGTCTCCTTCGTCCGGAGACAGTTGTCGAAGCGGCGCTGGCCGCGTATCGGGCCGGCCGAATACCGATTGCGTCGGCCGAGGGATTCATCCGCCAGGTCATCGGTTGGCGGGAGTATGTCTGGGGTCTCTATTGGTTGTGGATGCCGGACTTCGCCGGCTGGAACTCGCTCGGCGCCACCCGGGCGGTACCCCCGGCCTTCCTCGGTGGACCGACGAAGATGCGCTGCGTATCGACGACCATCGACGAGCTCGACGCCCACGCGTACACCCATCACATCCAGCGGCTCATGGTGCTCGGCAACTGGGCCCTGCTCACCGGCGTCGATCCGCAGGCCATGACGGAATGGATGTGGGCCTCGTTCGTCGATGCGGCCGAGTGGGTCATGATCCCGAACGTGATCGGCATGACGCTCCACGCCGACGCCGGTCGCATGGCCACGAAACCCTACGCCGCAGGCGGTGCGTACATCTCGAAGATGAGCGACTATTGCAAGGATTGCGCGTACGACCCGAAGAAGCGGACGGGTCCGACGGCATGCCCGTTCACCACCATGTACTGGGACTTCCTTGCTCGCCACGAGGCGACGTTCGCGAAGAACAACCGGATGGCCCAGCAGAATGCCGGCATGCGCCGGCTGACCGACCTCGACGCCGTACGGGCGCGTGCATCCGAGGTGGCCGACGGCTGAGCCGACAGACTGGACTTCGTGCGCAGACAGCTCGTCGTCAACCTGGCTGCGCTGATGGAGAAGCCGACCGGGTTGAGTGTCTACGCCCAGAACGTCGTGCCCTTCCTCGAAGAGTTCGAACCCATCGTGCTGATCCGAGAGTCGATGATCGAGTCGTGGGCGGCGAAGCACCCCGGCCTTCGCCTCGAATCCATTCGCAATGACCTGAGCGCGGACAGCGGAGCGAACGGTCATGCCCGACGACTGGCGTGGGTGGAGACGGTGCTGGCGGCCCGGCTTCGGAAGATGGCGAACCCGTTGCTCTTCTCGCCCGTCCCCGAGGCTCCGCTCCTTCGCGGAGTCCTCACGGTCGTGACGGTGTTCGACTTCATTCCGCAGCTGTTCTACCCGCGATCACATCCGCTTCATCAGTACACGAAGCGGTACGTGCCGCGGGTTCTTCGCCGGGCGACACGGGTCATCGCAATCTCTGAAGCAACGGCCACTGACGCCGTGCGTTTGGCGAAGATCGCCCGGACGAAGATCGACGTGACGCCGCTCGCGTGCGACGCCGATCACTTCCGCCCACTCGGGGTCGAACGCAAGCCGTACTTCTTGTACCTCGGCCGATACGCTCCCTACAAGAACATCGAGTTCGCCCTCGAGGGGTTTGCCGACGCGGCGATCGACGGGTTCGAGTTCTGGATGGCCGGGCCGCCTAACCCGGGTTTCGATGCTCTCCTTCGGGAGTTCCGTGACCGCCGCGGGCTCGCCGTCCGGTTCATCCCCTATCCGTCCTACGACGACCTGCCGACGCTCCTCAACGAAGCCACTGCGCTCGTGTTCCCGAGCCGATACGAAGGATTCGGGCTTCCCATTCTCGAAGCCATGGCGTGCGGGACTCCCGTCATCACATCGAACGTCTCGGCGATGCCTGAGGTTGCCGGCGACGCCGCGATCCTGGTGGATCCAGATGATGCAGCCGCTCTCTCGCGCGAGATGACGGCGCTCGCTGCGGCACTTCGGACGGCGGCGGACCAGGTCGGAACAATCGAGAGCCTCGCTCGCAAGGGCCTTCTTCGAGCCTCGTCATTCTCGTGGTCGATGACTGCGGACAAGACGGCGGGAATACTCAAGCGTCTCACGTGAGCTAGCTGCGGGCAGAAGATCGAAGTCGAGCTTTCAGGCGCGACCCAAGGACCCGCTCGACCACGAGTTCAATCCCCGGAAACGAGGTGTGGACACCCTGGGCGATGCCTTTGGCTCCGGTGCGAACACGATGCAGACGTTGTTGCCGCATCCAGCGCCGGTAGTCCCCAGCGCTGGAACGTCGAAACGGATCGGGAATGCGTTCGCCGGCCCCGGCCTTCGTTATCGAGCGGGCAAAGCGCCGCTGCTCCAAAGTGAGAACGTCACCGTCGGCAGTGCGTGCGAACGGATAGCTCACCTCCGTACGTGCGTCGAGGTTGAGGATCGCCGACTGCGTCCTCACCGCGTCGGAGTACTTCGCGAAGACAGATCGCAGCGCGCCGACATCTCCAGACGGCTGCTTCTGAACGTCGGGAACGTGCGTGGTCCAGCGTTCGTCTCCGCTCTTCGGCAGGCCGCTGAAATGGAAAAGGGCCACCGGCTGGCGCCCGCACAACAGACCTTCAGCGCTCTGTTCGAACTCGCCTTCGTCGATGTTCCAGTACGCGAGGTTGACACCAAGGTCCCGAACGACGGCAACATCCCAGTAGCCGACGGCAAGATTCACCCACCGCTGATCGACAAAGAGTTGTTCGCGGGCGCTCACCACGCAATCCGCAGCGAGCCGATCGCGCCACCAGGTCAGAAACGCGGAGGCGTCCCGCGAAACACCCACGAAGCCAAGGTTGAAGGTCCCGACCTCCAGCATCGTGTACTCAGTGGGTGACGCAACCGCTGACAGCGCCGGCGGCGTTCGGAAATGCGGCGTCAGGACGATCGCGGCGCGATCGAAGGCGTCCTCGATAGCGGCGAGCGGGCGCAGGACCTGCATGTCGGGGTCGAGGTAGACGACTCGCTCGTGTTCGGACAGAAGGTGGAGCAACAGTGATGGTTTCAGGGCCGTGGCCAGCTCGGTGACGTCGTACAGCAGTGCTTGGTGGTGCAGTACCTTCTGGGAGACTCCGACATCGCTGGGACACAAGACTCGAAGTCCCTGTACTTCCGGGACCCAGTTGGGCACCTCGTCTGCGACGAGCAGCAACGTGCAGGTCTCGTCTGGATGCGCTTCAAGGAACGACTCAGCCAGAACGAGGGCTTTCGCAAGGTAGTTCACGGCCGCGATTGTGCAGGCATGCATCTACCTCCTTTCGACCGAAGAAGCGACACTCTTGAACGTGTTTCGCAGAAGTGACGCGCGTTTCACTCACGTGACCCTCCAGAGAACGGATCGACCTGAATCGCGTGACGGAGATCAGCTCCTGCGGAGATCGAACTGCAGCATCCGGCTCTCCCCCGCTCGAAGGCGGACCTTCACAGCGCAAAGCGCCCTCGCGAACCGCCTCGGAAGAGCAGCCACGATGGTGTGGGCAAGCCGCTGCCGGGATGTCTTCTCAAAGGGATAGCACGACTGCACGTTCGCGCGCGTCAACAGACCGCGGGCGCGAAAGTCCAACAGGAACACCGCTTGACGGAACACTCCCGCTGGATAGAAGAGCGGCCAAGCGGCCGTGCTCGAGACGCTCGAACGTATGAGCGTCGGCCACTTCGTCGTCCAGACTTCGAGCGCCCTCGATTCCCAGTGAGCAACCCCATAGACGACGGTCGCCGCAGGGCTCGCGAGCACGACCGTCTTTCCCGGAAGAGGTGCACTGAGAACGAGGCCGACGTGGCGGAACTCCGAACCGACGAACGCGTCTGACGCGCGGGCCAGCCAGAGAGACCGGTCGATCACCACAGAGCCGATGTAGGTCAGGAGAGGTGCCAGCGGAGCGAATGCCTCGGCTGCGACACCAGCGGCCAGCGAACGCGGCGCGGCTGACGGAAGAAGTGATGCCTGGAGTTGGTTGCCCCGGGGGTCGGCAACCCGCACGTCGACGAGAACAAGGCTGGTCTCGGCCGGTGTCGTCCGCTCGAGAATCCGGACCACTGCGCCGACGGCGTCATCGTCGACCACATCGTCGTCGGTGAAGAACCAGCAGTACAGTCCTGTCGCCCTCCGAACAGCACAGTCGTAGTCCGCGTCCACGCCTCCAGGTCCCTTGAGGTGGATGACGTTCAGACGCGGATCGTCCAGTTCGAGTTGCTGACCAACTGGCGAGGCATCGGCGACGACCACCTCGACAGAGAGCCCCTCCGAGAGCTTCAGCAAACGCCGCACCGCCGAACTCAAAGCTGCAGGTCGGTTCATGGAGGCGATGACGATCGACAGAAGCGGCCCACCGCTTCCGTCGACCGGAAGGGACTCAGTCGCCGACAATCTCGATCTCCGGTAGTGGGAAGATCAATCGACCGCCCCGCCGCAAGAACTCGGTTTCACGGCGGAGGATCCCCTCCCGGAAATGCCAGGGCAGAACCAGGAGGTAGTCAGGTCGAGCGGCATGCATTTCCTCTTCGGAAACGATCGGGATCGCTGTGCCCGGCGTGACCCGTCCGAACTTGTCCGG
>JANPDB010000403.1:0-2660 GCA_031431255.1 Acidimicrobiia bacterium
GCGAACCTCTACGTGGGCGACCCGCACTTCGCCCAGGGTGACGGCGAGATCTGCGGAACGGCGATCGAGGCATCGCTCAACGCGGTGATCCAGGTATCGGTCATCAAGGGCCTGGGGAACACTTCGCCCATCCTCGAGACCAACAGCCATTGGTTCACCCACGGGTTCTCCGCCGACCTGCATGGGGCGATGACGATGGCGGCCGAGCAGATGCTCTGGCTCATGTGCGAGCACCTCGGGCTCTCGAGAGACGATGCCTACTCGCTCGCTTCGGTCGCCATGGATCTCGGCGTGACGCAGGTGGTCGATGCCACCCTCGGGTGCCATGCGGCGCTCGCCCGGAACATCGTGTCGTGAGCCCTTCGTGGCAGACCGCCGGCGATCCCCGGTCGGTTCGTCCGGGTCATCGGCCCCGAGGGGAGCAACTATGGTCTGACCATCAGTCCAAGGTCGGGCGCTACCCGACCGGCCCCGCCGCAGAGAAGGACACGACATGCCGATCACTGGAATGAATCACGCGGTGCTCTATGTGCGCCAGGCGCGCGTCACGCAGAAGTTCTACACCGACGTGCTCGGCTTCACGACCGTGGCCGAGCACCCCGATGGCGCATACGCGTTCATGCGCGCTCCGTCGTCGGAGAACCACCATGACATCGCGTTCTTCACCATCGGCGATGGCGCTGGGCTGAGCGAAGCGGGACGTCGAACAGTCGGCATGTACCACCTGGCGTGGGAGGTGCCGACGTTGCATGAACTCGCGGAAATGCGCGACCGGCTTGTATCCGTCGGCGCACTGGTCGGGGCAAGCAATCACGGAACGAGCAAGAGCCTGTACGCCAAGGATCCTGATGGGCTCGAATTCGAAGTGCTCTGGGCGGTGCCGCCGGAACACTGGGGTACGGCAGAGCACGAGGCGGTCATCGAACCGCTCGACCTCGTCGGGGACATCGCTCGGTTCGCGAAAGTCGGGCTGGCGTGACGACTGCGTTCGATCCGGTCACCCGGCTAACCGTCTCGGCGGAGATTCGTCAGCGCCTGGCCGACGCCATCCACAGCGGACAGCTCGCACCGGGCACACCGCTGCCGGCCGAGCGCGTGCTGTGCCAGGAGTTCGGCGTGGCGCGAACCTCGGTGCGCGAAGCGATCCAGGGCCTCGTCATCGCCGGCTATCTGGAACGACGTGGCAACCGATCGGTGGTTGCTGAGCAGCTCCCCGAGATGAACTTCACCGGTGATGATCGCAAGGCGCTCGTCTCCCAGCTGTTCGAAGTGCGCCAGGTGATCGAGCCGGCCATCGTCGAGATGGCGACTCGGCGAGCCACGGAGGCCGAACGCGATCTCATCACGTCGCTCGCCGCCCGGAACACGACGGACCTCGAAGAGTTTCGCGAGATTGACCGCTTGTTCCACGCCACGCTGGCTCGGGCCTGTGGCAATCCGCTGCTCAATGAGGTGCACGCGAAGGCCTTGGCGGCGTTGTTCGGTTCGGGAGAGTTCGCCTCGTTGCTCTACGCCGAAGTGAACCGGGGAGAAGTGCGCGAGATCATCCGCTCGTCCACCGAGGCTCATCGGGCGATCGCCGACGCCGTGGCACGCGGACATGTGCGCAAAGCAGTCGCTGCGGTCGTCGCTCATCTCGACGACGTGGAGCGACGAATGTTGGAGCAGCTGCTGTGAGCGTCGAAGCCGATCCGCGGTACTGCTACTTCTACGACGATGCCCTGTTCGAGGAAACGGACCGCCCCGGCTTCCGTCGACGCATCATCATCGGGGAAAACCTCGAACTGTGGTTCTGGCGGATCACCGGTGGAGGCGATGGCTCGTTCCTCCACAACCACGAGACCAACGAACAACTCGGCATCATCATGCGCGGCAGGCTCGACTTCCGCATCGGCGAGGCCGATGACCACAGTCGTAAAGTGCTCGGCCCGGGCGACGTGTACCTCGCTCCGCCGTCTGTGTGGCACGGCGAGAGCGTGTTCATCGGCGACGACGAACTCAACGAGGTCTGGATCCTCGACGTGTTCGCTCCGCCGCGTTCGGCGCGTCCGTCGGCCTCCACCACCGCAAAGGGGGAGTGATGGCTGCTGACTGGCGCCTCGCCGTCGACATCGGCGGAACGTTCACCGATGTTGTCCTCCTCGACGCCGTGACAGGTCGAGTCGTGGTCGACAAGACGCTCACGACGCCGTCGGCACCCCTCGACGGTGTCCGGACCGGTGTGCGGCAGCTGCTGGCCAAGGCGGGCGTGGTGCCGAGCGAGATCACCGCCCCGATTGTGCACGCCACCACGCTGATCACCAATGCGCTCATCGAGGGCAAGATCGGCCGCGCGGGCGTCGTCACCACAATGGGGTTCGGCGACACGCTGCTCATCCGCAATGAGCACCGCTACGACATGTACGACCTGCAGATCGAGTTCCCTGCTCCGCCCGTTCCGCGCGATCGCATCGTAGAGATACGCGAACGTACGAATCCGTCGGGCGACGCGACCGAGGCACCGAGATCAGCCGACCTCGCGATCATCACGGAGCAGTTGCGGTCAGCCGGGGTGGAAGCGGTCGGCGTGTGCCTCATCAACTCCTACGCCAATCCCGCCAACGAACGGATCGTGGCCGACTATCTGCGCCGGGAGCTCGGCGTGCCCGTGTGCATCTCGG
>JANPDB010000404.1:0-2421 GCA_031431255.1 Acidimicrobiia bacterium
CTGTATCTCGACGAGCGGTTCGGCGACGAGATTGTGGAACCAGCCCGGGTTCTTCGGCGCTCCACCCATGGACGCCACGAGTGCGTACTCGCCGTCGTGTTCGACTCGCATCAGGGCGAACTTGCGGATCTTGCCGGATGACGCTCCGCGGCTCGTGATGATGATCACCGGGATGCCGGTGTCGCGGAGCGTTGCCGCCTCCTTGCCGCCGGTGCGCTCGTAGGTCTCCACCTGGTCGCGGACCCATTGCAGGGTGCTCGGTTCGTACTCTCCACTCAATGGCATCCGCCCATCGTAGGGTGCGCGCTTGGAGAGAGGTTGCCCCCTGTGCTTGTCGGGTGCTGCGCCGCTCGCGTTGGGAGAGAGGTTGCCCCCATATATAGGGGCAGAACACCTCCGAACGCCGTTGGGAGGTGTCCAGCCGCTTGCTCGCGAACTTCGCACGTGGTTTCGTTTCGCGTCGCAGTGGCGTCTCGGTGCCAAGATCGCGGCGTGACACTTGTGGCTTCGATCAACGCCAGTCTTCGTCGTGCGTCGTACAACGGGATACTGCTGGCTGCGGTGGAGAGTGAACTGCGAGGACGTGGGGTCGAGGTGGTGCGAATCGACGATCTGCACTCGCTCCCCCGCTTTGACGAGGACCTCGATACTGATGCGACGCGCCCCGAGTCGGTGAAACGCCTACGAGCGCTCCTCGTTCGGATCGACGGCCTGGTGATTGCGTCACCGACCTTCAACGGGGCGATCCCGAGCGGGCTCAAGGACGTCATCGACTGGGGGAGCCGGCCCTTCGGATCATGGCCGCTCAAGGACAAACCCGTCGCGATCATCACGGCGTCGGTCGGCCCGGGGGCCGGCACTGCAAGCGCGGATTACCTCGAACGGGTCCTGACGATGTTCGGCTCGAACGTTGTCACGCCCGTCTCGTCGATCGGCAAAGTGACGAAGCAGATCGACGAAGAGGGAGCCATACTCCAAGAAACGATCGCCCGGCTGACCGAGACGACCGCCAGCCTCCTGGCCGCCCTCGGCGTGGAGTGACGGGTTGAGAGAGGGTCGGCTGCACTGGCCTGCGGCAGAACACCTCCCAACGTGATTCGGAGGTGTTTTGCCCCCATATATGGGGGCAACCTCTCTCCCAACGACCCCACACTGATCATCAAGGTTTCAGGTGGAAATGCCGATAGTTGAACGATGGCTGCGACGTCTCCGGAAGCGCTGGTGGCCCACGTCCTGCGGCGGTGCGCAATTGCTCCCGACCCCGAACGGGTCGCCCGGTTCACACGAGGGGCCTCCACTCCCCAGGCCGCCGCGGCGGCGGCGATCGATTGGGCGATGCAGGCCGCCCCACTGCCGATCTCGCCGGCCCAGAGCCGCCAGGACGGGTGGGACGACGCGCTCAAGGGGTGGACCGGCAATCTGCGTTCATCGGGTGCCGGGCTGCACGAACGGATGACGTGGTTCTGGCACAACCACTTCGCCACCAGCAGTGACAAGATCGGCAACCAGGCGATGCTGCATCGCCAGCAGCAGCTCCTCCGGACCCATGCGCTCGGCAACTTCGCCACGCTGCTGCGCCAGATGGCTCTCGACCCGGCGATGCTCTTCTACCTCGATCTCGCGGGCTCGTCGATCGACGCCCCGAACGAGAACTTCGCCCGTGAGCTCATGGAGCTCTACACGATTGGACCCGGCAACTACACCGAGGCCGACGTCAAGGCGGGGGCGCTGGCCCTTGCCGGATACGAGGTCGACTACAACACCGCAGCAGTGACGAAGAAGCCCGATCGGAGCCTGGGTGGCGAGGTGGTGTTCCTCGGACGGAGGGGACGACTGGGAGTCGACGACGTGATCGACGTTCTCCTCGCCCACGAGGCGACCGGTCCGTTCGTGGCGTCGAAGATCTACTCCCATCTCGTGGGCGTGCGGCCATCTCCTGAACGGGCCAAACAGCTCGGGCAACTCTTCCGCAGCAGCGGCTACGAGATCCGCCCAGTCGTCGAGAACATCGTGCGTGGCGAGGAGTTCATGGGGTCACGGATGAACCGCCCGAAGACGGCGATCGAGTGGTGGGTCGGCGCGGTTCGGGCCATCGAACCGTTCCGGGCAGACCAGGACAAGAACGTGAACGTCTGGGTCCTCAACGACCTCGGTCAGATCCCGCATCGTCCTCCGAACGCAGCGGGCTGGCCGTCCGGGCCGAAGTGGTTGTCATCTGACCAGTTCGTCACCCGCGCCGCGTATGTGCGTTCGGTCTCGTGGCGGATGGAGCCGATCAAAGCCGCGCCGGGCAGCGATCTCGTTGCGGCGACGCTGACGCGGTGTTCGCTGCATGAGGTGTCAGGTCGGACACTGAACGTGCTTCGAGATGCGGCGTTGGCCGTTGCCGGCAACGCAGACGAACTGACGATCTCGCGGCGA
>JANPDB010000405.1:0-4444 GCA_031431255.1 Acidimicrobiia bacterium
ATCTTCGATGTGGGGGAAGTCCCATCGGGCCGGGACGCTCTTCAGATCGCCGTCGATCGTCCACGTGAAGGCATGGAAGGCGCAGCGAAGTTCAGCACAGTGGCCGTCGTAGTCCTTCAGTCGGCGACCGCGATGCAGGCAGGCGTTGGGGTACGCCTTGATTGCCATGTCGGTGCCCCGGATGATCAGGAACGACATCCCGGCGATGTCGTAGATCGTGTGATCGCCGGGACGCGGGATGTCTTCCTCACGGCACGCGAACTGCCACACCCGTTTCCAGATCCGTTCGACTTCGAGGTCGTGGAACGCACTTGTGGTGTAGCGGTCCTTGGAGATGTCGGCACTGCCGAGGTAGCGCGGCGACTCCATGCGCAACACGTCGGGCACGGGGTGGGTGTCGGTATCGAGCAGCTGCTGATAGGTGATGCCCGGGGAGCGGGCGGTGAGCTTTTCGTTGCTTATGTTCATGAGTGACTACCTGTCGTCGTGAGGGGACGGGTGTTGCGAGCAGTGGAGCGAAGCGGAGCGGCGCAGCGCCAATCGAGCAGAGTCATGAGTGACTACCTGTCGTCGTGAGGGGACGGGTGTTGCGAGCAGTGGAGCGAAGCGGAGCGGCGCAGCGCGTTACGGGAGCGGTTCGAAGAAGTCGGCCCGGGGGGTGTGGGTGCTGTCGTAGACCGGCTCGTCGCGGACGGTGAGGTACTTGCGGCTGACCGCTTTGCGCAGACCGAACTTCGCCATTGTTGTGCGCATCTCGAGGTAGTTCGGATGGGCGAAGTGCAGAGCCAGGGACGCTTCGTCGGCCCAAAGTTCATAGACCTGGATGCGTCCGTCGATCACGGGGTCGGGGCCGAAGCAATACGCCAGGCAACCGGGCTCGTCGTCGCGGGTGGCCTTCTGAATTGGTACGGCAGCGGCGACGCACGCCTCGCGCTGGGCCGGGTCGAGGTCGATTTCTGCGGAGATGACGATCACGACAGTGAGGATAATTGATCGGCCGGTGAATTCCACTTTCGGCCGCTGGGGGTCCTACGCTCCGCCCATGCGCGCAGCCGTCATCACTGGTCTTCAGCAGGTCGAGATCCGGGAGGTCGTGGTTCCGACCCCGACCGCCGACGGGGTGGTGGTCGACATTTCGCGCTGCGGCATCTGCGGCACCGACATCCATGCCTTCCAGAACGGGCATCCGTACAACCCGGCGATCTGCGGCCACGAGTGGGTTGGAACGGTCTCGGCCCGAGGCGCCGAGGTAAAGCAACACAGCGAAGGCGACCGGGTGGTGGTCGCCGTCCCGCCGGCGTGTGGTCGCTGCACGGCGTGCGTTGCCGGGCAGCCGCGTTATTGCTCCGCCGTGTTCCTGGCGGCTACGGGCCGTGACGTGCGCGATCCCCAGCACGGCGGGTTCGCTCCGCAGCTTGCCGTGAAGGCGAATCGGGTCGTGGCCGCCCATCCCGGTCTCGACGACGACGAAGCGGCCCAGGTGGAGCCCGCCACCGTCACGTTCCATGCGGTACGCGCCAGCCTGCTCCGCCTCGGCGATGTCGCCGTGGTGCAGGGCGCAGGGCCGATCGGCCTGCTCACGATGCAGTGGGTGAAGGCCTTCGGAGCCGGTCAGGTGATCGTGATCGAGCCGAACGATGAGCGTCGTGCCCTCGCACTCTCGCTCGGAGCGAGCGTCGCGGTTTCCCCGGGCGACGAGGCGTCGACGGCCATACGTGAACACACGAAAGGGCTCGGGGCCGACATCGTGTTCGAATGCGTCGGACGCGCCTTCGCGGTGCAGGGCGCGGTCGACAATGCCCGCCGCGGTGGCGCAGTGTGCCTCATCGGCTTCCCCGACACCGATGCAACGATCTCTCCGGCCACCTGGTTGGTGAAAGAGATCTCGCTCACCTCCTCGCTTGCCTACAACCACGAGGAGTTCGCGCTGGCGCAGCAGTTCATCGCCGACGGCCGCGTCAAGGTTGCTCCGATGCACTCTTCGACGGTGTCACTCGACGGGCTCGCGGACGCCCTGGCCGACCTCGCGAGCGGGACTTCCATCCAGACGAAGGTTCTGGTCGACCCGCGGTAGGGGATCCGGTTCCGTACGCCGCGTCGGGTCAGACCGACACGATTTCGACGAGGTGCTCGATCCCGACGAGGTCGGCGGCGTTGCGTGTGTACAGCCGGGCATCATGAGCGAGCGCAGTCGCGGCGATCAGCAGGTCCATTGCTCGAGACCGCGGCTGACGCCCTGCGGCGGCGATCGCCGCCGCCAACTGTCCGTATCGTGCCGCCACCTCGTCGTCGATCGGAAGTGCGTCGAACGAACGCTGCAGGAATGTCAACCTCCTCAGTCGCTCGGCCCGGGTCGACGCATCGACCGTGACAAGCACCCCGAAGTGAAGCTCGGCGAGCGATGCTGCACTGATCGCCAGGTCGCCATCGAGTTCTGGAACGTCGACAGCGATCAGCACGCTCGTGTCAAGGATTGCTCGCAACGGAGCGCTCCCATGGGTTCGTGACGGTCTGGCCGATCAGGTCGCGGTCAGAGTCCCAGGCATGGTCGGGGCGGCCGCTGAACAGGTCCGCGATCTCAACCCATCGTTGCCACCGCCTCGGACGCACTGGCACGAGCCGAGCCGCGAGCCGTCCTGCGACGGTGATCTCGAACTCTTCGCCGCTTTCGACACGTCGCACCAGATCGGAAGCATCCTGGCGGAGTTCTCGCAGCCCCACGGTGGTCATGGAGAGAATGATAGCACAAGTGCTACAAGGTGCTGCACCGCGGATGATGGGGTCGCAACTCGCTTGCGTTCTCGTGGCCTGAACGAGGAACCGACGGTACGGTTAGCTCGATGACCTCTGACCCGATGAACTCCGGCCAAGACGTCGACGTCGAGGTGTTGCGGGCGCACCTCACTGCCCACAACGGGATCAAGGGTCTCGAGGTGCTCGATCCGTCGGAGGTCGATCGTGCCGTTCGAATCTTCAACCGCGATGGTTTCGTCGTCGTGCGCGACGCGCTCGACGCGGATCAGCTCGCTCGTCTTCGCGCCGCCTCCGACGAAGCCATGCAGAGCATCATTGCGCTCGACCCGGATCGTTCGGGGAACCGGGGCTCGCACCGCTATTCGTTCGGCGGGTCGAGCATGACCCGGAGCATGCTCCACCGGCCGGAGTGGCAGATGCTCGTCGACCTGCCGACGGTGACCCCGATCGTCATGGCGATCTTCCAGTCGTCGGACTACATGCTGCGCGCCGCGAGCGGCGACTTCTGCCTGCCCGGTGCAACGCAATACCAGCCACTGCACTCTGACATCCGCGACTTCGCCGATCGGGCAACGTCGCCGTTCAGTTCGTTCCATGATCCGCGTGGGCACCTTTCGATTCGTGACCTTCCGTGTCCCTACGTGGCCGTCAACTTCTTGACGGTTGACGCCACGCCCCTCAACGGTCCGACGCGTCAGATCCCGGGTTCACAGCACGCTCGTGGCCCGATCCCGACGCTCGCCGAAGAGCCCGAGTGGATGCGCCTCAGCACCGTGTGTCCGGCACCTGCCGGATCGGTGCAGATCCGCGACGTGCGGGCATGGCACGGGGGCACGCCCAACGTGTCGGATCATCTGCGGGCCATTCCGAACCTGGAGTTCTACGCGCCCTGGTTCCGCGAACCCGTCATCCCCGGTATCACCAAGGCCGACCACTGCAAGCTCTCGCCCCACGCGCAACACCTCACGCGGTTCCTCGTCGCCGACTCCTCCGACGAACTCCGCACCGGCTACACGCTCACGCCGCCACGCTGAGGCACCTCGACAATCGTTTGGCTGTTTGGCGCCGAGTTGTCGAGTTGGCGACGTCGCTTCGACGACAACGTGGCGCCAACCAACCACACAACGCCCTACGGGGATTTGCTCAACCGGTAAGGGTCCGCTTGCCGGCCTCTTCTACGAGCGCCGGTTTCGACTGGTGGAAGCGGGCCGAGCCGCCGTTCGTGGTCTGGCCGCCGTCGACGACGATCGTCTGACCACTGAGCACCCGAGATTCGTCGCTGCCGAGAAACAGCGCCGCGTTGGCGATGTCGATCGGCATGCCGGCGATGCGGAGCGGGGAGGTCTTGCTCATGTTCTGCTCGGCAACTTCGAGGGCGGTGTGATCGCCGGTCATCACGGCGGCAGTCATGGCGGTGACGGTGTTGCCCGGGGCGATCGCGTTCACCCGGATGCCGCTCGACGCCAGTTCCGATGCCACCGACTTGGTGAGTCCGACGATCGCCGTCTTCGCCGCGGTGTAGGCGTGCGGTCCGAGGCCGCCCATCACACCGGCGGTGCTCGAGGTCGAGAGGATCGAACCGCTGCCCTGCGGGATCATCACCCGGGCGGCGTGCTTCATGCCATAGAACGCGCCGTTGAGGAGCACGTCGATCGTGAAGTTCCACGAATCGGCCGTGGTGTCGGCGATC
>JANPDB010000406.1:0-3312 GCA_031431255.1 Acidimicrobiia bacterium
AACTCAACGCGCAGGTCTTCCGAGATCTCCCGGCCTGTGAGGAGAACCTCCGCCGGATCGACGACCTCTTCCACCTCCGCGATCCGCACCTCGAGATCACCATCCCCCGCCATCTCCGGACGAAGACCGACGGCCTGCACGCATCGCTGCCGGACGGCTCGACCTGGCGGGCGACCCAACGGGTCGAGCGGTGCATTGCTCCGCTCGACGTCGTCAACGCCGACGAGGCAGCCAACGCCGCCCGCGCCTTCGGCGGTTTCGCGTCTGCGCTCCGATCCCTCCCCGGGGGCCCGCTGCACGAGACCATTCCCAGGTTCCACGACTTCGGATGGCGGGTCGATCAGCTGCGCGAAGCACGCCGTGCCGACCGCATGGGTCGGGCATCGGTCATCCGGCGGGAACTGGGGGACGCGTCGGCACTCGCTGACGAGCTTCTCGAATGGGCGAAGGCGATCGCTGCCAACGCGACGCATGCGGTGCACAACGACGCCAAGGTGACGAACCTGCTCTTTGATCGCGCGACGGGTGCAGCACGAGCCGTCGTCGATCTCGACACGACGATGCCGGGCTCGGCACTGGTCGATCTGGGCGAGCTCATCCGGTCCGGGGCGTCCAGCGTGGCCGAGGATGCTCACGACCTCGAACCGATAGAAGTGCGGCAGTGGGTGGTCGACGCGCTCATCGACGGCTTCCGCGATGCCTACGAGTTCAACCCGGCCGAGATGCCGCTGATCCGATACGCCGGTCCGGTGCTGGCGGTGGAGAACGGCATGAGGTTCCTCGCCGATCACCTCGACGGTGATCCGTACTTCCGCGTCGACCGGGCCGGGCAGAACCTCGACCGGGCACGGACGCAGTTCCGTCTCGCCGTCGAACTTCTCCGCACGAGAGCCGCGGTCTGAGCCGCGGAGGGGGACCGTCGAGCCGTGGTCTCGACGGTCCCGCTCGGCTGTCGTCAGGAGGCGGCGCTGCCGGCAGGCACGCTCGTGCGGGGCACAAAGGTGGCCCGCACGGCATCGCGGGCGGCCTTGTTGGCCTCCTCCGTTGCCTTGCGGGCATCCTCGTTGGCTGCACGGGTGGCCTCGCGGGCATCCTCGTTCGACGTCCGCGTGGTCTCACGCGCGGCCTCCGTCGCGGACTTCGTGGTGTCGCGGGCGGCCTCGCATGCGGCCCGGGCGGCGGCTTTGGCCTCCTGCGTCGCAGCGGCTTCCCGCGCGGTCTCACAGCCGGTCCGCGTGGTGTCGCGCAACGCGTCGTTCGAGGTCTTGGTCGCGTTGCGAGCGCCCTCGTTCGAGGTGCGGGTGGCCTCGCGTCGGTCCTTGTTGGCCGCCGCGGTCGCCTCCCGGCGGGCCTTGTTCTCTGCCTGGACCTTCGCGATCGCGGCGCGGTTGGGGCCGGCCTTCTTTTCGGTGGCAAGAGCGGCGGACGAAAGCGTGGCCACGGCAGTGGCGGACACGATGACGGTTGCGGCGAATCGGGTGAGGACTTTCGTGGACATGTCGGGTACTCCTGGGGAAGGTTGAACGGTCGGCTTCGGACGCCGATGCATTGGCTATCGGCGGCGAAGGTAAGGAGGTTGTGCGCGGAATGTGGGCTTCTCACAAGAAATCTCACGCAAAGCGGTAAAAGGGGGCTTTTGGAACCCGAGAAAGGACGCTGCTTGGGTCGGACGCCTCTCCTGCCTGATGTGATCGACCCACCTGGTTCGACCTTCGCGTGGCGGCGGCATCAAGACGATCGACCGTCCGCGGTCACGTCGATGATCGCCGCTTCGGTGCTCAGGAGTGCGGGAAGCCGGTGTCCTCTCGCAAAATGGGACGGTTTCCGGATGAGCGGCGCGCCGCCAGCAGCCCGATGGTCCCCGCAGCCACCGACGTCACCAGGACGGCGATCTTTGCGTTGTCCGCCTGCCGGCCGACAAAGGCCAGTTCCGCGACAAAGAGCGACACCGTGAAGCCGACACCGGCCACGAGCGCCGCGGCGGTGAGGTCGCGCCACGTAGTTCCGTCCGGCAGTGCCCCCGCCCCAAGGCGCACCACGAGATACGTCGCGAGCAGGATGCCGAGCGGTTTGCCGAGGAGGAGCCCCAACCCAACACCCCACACCACCCGCGAACCGGCCGCGTCCCCCAACGACCTCCCAGAGATCTCGATGCCAGCGTTTGCGATCGCGAAGATCGGTACGACCGCGAAGCTTGTCCACGGGTGGAGCCTGTGCTCCAGCCATTCGACAATCGATACCGACGACTTCGCCAGTCGGACGGTTTCAACGGCATGTCCGACATCGGACACATCCACCAACTCGTCCTGATCAATCAGCTCGAGCGGCGTGAACGGTTGCGTCGGAGCCAGTAGCCCCAGGACCACGCCGGCGAGCGTCGGATGAACGCCGGCCTCGTAGAGCGCCCACCACAGGACGGCACCCAGGCACAGGTAGATGCCGATCGCAGTGACACCGGAGCGCCGAACCGCGACCACACACGCAACGATGAGCGCGGCCACGAGGAGCAGCCCTCGGCGACCGCCGCTGCCGTAGAAGATGGCGATCACGACGATTGCCCCGATGTCGTCCACGATGGCCAGGGCCAACAGGAACAGCCTCGCGCCGGCGGGAAAGCGCGGACCGGCGAGAGCGAGAATGCCCACCGCGAGAGCAATGTCCGTAGCCATCGGGACCCCCCAGCCGCCTACCTGTGCCGTTCCCAGGTTCCAGGCCACGAAGGTCAGCGCCGGGACGACCATGCCCCCGAGGGCCGCAGCGACGGGCACGAGCGCTTTGCGGCGCTCACGGAGCTCGCCCTCGACCAGCTCGCGTTTGATCTCGAGCCCGACGACGAGAAAGAAGGCCGTCATCAAACCGTCGTTGACCCAGTGCCGGAGATCCAACGAAAACCCGTATCGACCGAGCTGGACGCCGAAGTCTGTCGTCCACAGGGACCGATATGACCCCGACCAGGGCGAGTTCGCCCACACCAACGCCAACGCCGTGGCCAGGACGACCGCAACACCTCCGGCCGCCTCCGTGGCGAGGAAGTCACGCAGGGGCCGGATGATCGATCGTCGAGCGGAACGGCGCAGTGGCACCCGGCCCGTCACCGGCGACATCGCTTCATCCTCCGATAATGACAGGTCCGACCTTGGGCAATCGCAGCTCGGGCGGACGCGTGCACGAACTGCGTTGCGGGCGATTCGTGGAGACGAACGGGATCGAACCGTCGACCTCCTGCTTGCAAAGCAGGCGCTCTACCAATTGAGCTACGTCCCCGAAAAGGTCCTCATCAGACTACACGGCCTCCGCAGCACGTCTCCTTGG
>JANPDB010000407.1:0-7100 GCA_031431255.1 Acidimicrobiia bacterium
GGTCTCGAGGATGGGCGAAGTGTTCCCCAGGCCCTTGATGACCGATACCTGGATCACCGCGTTGAGCGATGCCTCGATCGCCGTTCCGCAGATCTCGCCGTCACCCTGGGCGAAGTGCGGGTCGCCCACGTAGAGGTTCGCACCCGGTGCGAACACGGGGTAGCACATCGTTGTGCCGGGACCGACGCGCCAGTTGTCGACGTTGCCGCCGAACACGCTGGGCGGAATGCTCGACAGCCGACCCGACTCAGCGGGTGCAACGCCCATGACACCGAAGTGCGGGCGGACGGGGACCTTCACCGCGCGGCTGAAGGGCTCGCGGGATGTCGGGTCCGGCTCGCTGATCACGCCGGGTAGGTCGTAGAGCGGACGGGCGGTGAAGTCGAAGCCGAACATCGGACTCGCCGTCGCACCGAACCCGGATCCTCCGACGTCATCGAGGCCGTGTCGATGGTCGGCAGCGTGGCCCGAGCGCACGACTGAATCGTCGTTGAGAGCGTAAATAGTGATGCGCTCCTTGCCGAACGACGAGTACAGCAGTCCCCAGTTCGCCGCGCAGTTCGATCCGTAGGGCATGCGCGGAACCATGTCGAGGATGCGCACGGCGAGCGTGTCCCCGGGCTCGGCTCCGCGGACATGGATGGGCCCGGTCAGGACATGAACGCCCGGCCCACGGCTCGCCTCACCGATGCCCGACCACAAGGCCCTGATGCCGTCGTCCATGAGCAGGTCCGGCGCGTCGCCGGCGTGATGGGTCACCGCCTCGATCTCGATGATGTCTCCGTCGCTCACCTCGAGGACCGGTGGCTGGTCACGATCGATGTACCCCCAATAACACGTGTCCGGCGTGGCGGGCAGGACGTGCCGAGTCGGGGCGACGAACGAGTCGAAACGCGAGGCCAGGTCGAGGGGCATGTCCGGACCTTACGAACTTCGGGTTTCCGCCATGTTTCGCACGGATGGCAACTCGCCGTTCTATGGACTGATGGTCAGACCAAGCTCGCGATCGAGTCTGCGCTCGAGGTCACGAGCGCAGTTCGGTTCCGCAAGGGGAAGGTGCCGGCGATCGCCCCCGCCGTCACCTGCGCGGACGGCGCCCTGGGCGCGTCATCGCGCACGACAACGGTCGACCGATGCACGCGATGGTGGCCGTGGCCACCGGGCCCGCGAAGCGCTCCCCCGCCGAACACCGTTTCGTGATCGAGCACACCGACGCCATCGACAACAAGGCGTTGATGGATGGCCAACGTTCCTGACGGCTCTTCGAATCGTCCGAGGCACACCGTTTCGCAGAAACGCAGCGATGACGTTGCCGCAAGACGCAACAGGGTCGACGAGCGATGCCGGCTCCCGGCGACGCTGACGGTCGGCTCCAACTCCCAGTCGACCACCGCATCGGCGCCAACCTCGAGGGTGGTCCGCAGCGAGGAGCTCGCCGCCGTTGTGCCCGGCTGCACCATTGACGCCCCGACTGAGCGCACCCGCAACGACGCACCGTCTTCCACCACGACCGAGAGGAGCAGCTCATCGCCGCCCAACGGGCCGGCAGCCGCGTTCACGAAGAGCAGCGTCAGAGAACCGTCGCAGGAGTCACCGACACGTACAACGAGCGGGACCTCACAGTGCATCCGCTGCAGGATTGTGCGACCGGCGCCGTTCACCCCGACGAGTAACTCCGTCCGCGCCTGCATGCCGCTACGCCCGGTGCCACTGGGCGAGCTGGCCCCGAATCCACACGGCCACCTCGCTCGCGCCTTCGGCACTCACCAGCGAGGTGAAAAGCATCGGCAGCGCACCCCGCCGAGCCTTGGCGTCGCGGTCCATCACCGAGAGGTCGGCGCGCACCAGGGGCGCGAGGTCGGTCTTGTTGATGACGAGCAGATCGGCCGCGGTCACGCCCGGCCCGCCCTTGCGCGGCACCTTGTCGCCGCCGGCCACATCGATCACGAAGATCTGGACGTCGACGAGAGCCTTGCTGAAGGTCGCGGTGAGATTGTCACCACCGCTCTCGAGGATCGTCAGTGCAACCGGTGCATGCGCCGCTTCGAGCTGCTCGATGGCGTCGAGGTTGGCGGAGATGTCGTCGCGGATTGCCGTGTGCGGACACGCGCCGGTTTCGACGGCCACGATCCGTTCGTCGGGGAGCACCGCCATGCGGCGAAGGGCTTCGGCGTCCTCTGTGGTGAAGATGTCGTTGGTGACGACGACCGTGCTCACCGTGTCGGCGAGAAGACGGCAGAGTGCTGCAACGAGTGCGGTCTTGCCACTGCCGACCGGCCCTCCGATACCTAGGCGCAGCGGGCGAGAGCCCGGTGGGTCGGGCGAGACCCGTTCTTCGTGATCGTGGTGGTGCCCATGGTCGTGGTGGTGATCATGGGCGGGAGCGGAGTCGTGGTCAGGAGGCAAAGAGTCTCGTTTCCCAGGTGCCGTGGTGCTCGGCAAGGATGTCGGAAAGAACGGAGGTGAACGACGGCAGTGCGTCAGGCTCGTCATCGGCGTGTGCGGCGGCCTCGTCGGCGAGCGCGTCGAGGTGCGCAGCGCGATCGGCGGCGAGCGCTTGCACGGAGAACGGGTCGAGCCCCATCAGCCGGACCGCCGCCGTGGTCACTGCGCCGACGAGGTGGTGGAGCGAACACAGCGCCGCGTCGTGCGGACGAAGCCCCGCGGCCGACGCAACAGCACCCAGCGCTAAGGGCTGCATCGGCCCATCGACGTGAAGCGCGCGTAGCGGTTCGACAGGTAACGACGGCCATGCGCGTGACGCGCCTCGAAGAAGCTGGCGACCAAGGGAACGGCTGACGCCACGGAGACGGGGTGACGGCGTGCGGATCATCAGCTCGTGGTCGAGTTCGGCCCACCGTGACGGTTGCCGGCAGGCTGCGGCGGCGAAGGCCGCCTCGGTTCGAGCCGTGGTGGCCAGACGTCCGTCGAGGAACAACGCCAGATCGGCGATGGAACGAACCCCACCCGCGCCGTGGCTCGGCTCCACACCAGCGCTGTGGGCGTGGGCACCGGTCGGGAAGCGGCTGTCGGCCAGAAGGAGCAGGGTGGCGAGGCTCATGACCGCCGTCGAACCGGAGTCGGCGCAGGGAGACGGACATCAACCAGCCGACGGTGTTGCGAGCACGGGAGCGCAGCGGACGAGCGCAGCGCAATCAGCAGGGCCATCAGAAGAGGAAGTAGCGCTGAGCCATCGGCAGCACGCTGACCGGTTGCGCGTCGATCAACTCGCCGTCGATCCGAACAGCGAACGTGTCGGGGTCGACGGTGATGCTCGGCATGGCGTCGTTCTCAGGAAGGTCGGCCTTCCCCCGGGCGCGCGTGTCGGCCGAAGCAATCAGCCGGCGACGGAGCGCAAGCCGATCGGCGAGGCCACCGTCGAGTGCGTCCTGGGCGACGAACGTAAGGCTCGTGGCCGCCGCGGTACGCGGTGACGCTCCGAACATCGGGCGGGCGAACACCGGCTGCGGCGTGGGTATCGAGGCGTTGGCATCGCCCATGGCCGCCCACGCGATCACCCCACCCTTGACCACGGCATGGGGCCGGACACCGAAGAACTTCGGCTCCCACAGAACGAGGTCGGCGAGCTTGCCTAGTTCGATCGAACCGATCTCGTGATCGAGACCGTGGGCGACCGCAGGACAGATGGTGTACTTCGCCACATACCGACGGGCGCGGTGGTTGTCCGCTTCGCCATCTCCGGCCAACGCGCCGCGGCGGAGCTTCATCACGTGGGCGGTCTGCCAGGTGCGCAGGATCACTTCACCGACGCGGCCCATGGCCTGGGAATCGCTGCCGATGATGGAGATCGCACCCATGTCGTGAAGGACGTCTTCTGCGGCGATGGTCGAGGGTCTGATTCGGCTCTCGGCGAAGGCCAGGTCCTCGGGCACCGACGAGTTCAGGTGGTGGCAGACCATCAGCATGTCGAGGTGCTCGGCCAGGGTGTTGATGGTGTGCGGCCGGGTGGGGTTGGTCGACGACGGGACCACGTTCGGGAACGCCGCGATGGTGATGATGTCGGGAGCGTGACCACCGCCCGCACCTTCGGTGTGGTAGCTGTGGATCGAGCGACCGGCGATCGCCGCAATCGTCGACTCGACGTAGCCCGCTTCGTTCAGCGTGTCGGTGTGGATGGCGACCTGCACACCCGTTCGGTCGGCCACGGTCAGACAGGCGTCGATGGCCGCCGGCGTGGTGCCCCAGTCCTCGTGCAGCTTGAACCCGCCCGCACCGGCCAGCACCTGCTCGTGCAGCGCATCGAGCGACACAGTGTTCCCCTTGCCGAGCAGCACCACGTTGACCGGCATCTCGTCCATGGACTCGTGTATCCGCGCGAGGTTCCATGCACCGGGCGTCACGGTGGTCGCCTTCGTACCTTCCGCCGGGCCGGTGCCGCCACCGATGATCGTCGTGATGCCCGACGCCAACGCCGTGTCGACGATCTGTGGACATATCAAATGCACGTGGCAGTCGATGGCCCCGGCCGTGATGATCCGCCCGTTGCCCGACATGATCTCTGTCGACGGACCGATCACCAGCGACGGGTCGACACCGGACATGGTGTCGGGATTGCCCGCCTTGCCGATGCCGACGATGCGTCCGTCGCGGATACCGATGTCGGCTTTCACGATGCCCCAGTGATCGAGGATCAATGCGCCGGTGATCACGAGATCGGGTGTGCCCTGGGCTCGTGTCCGGCCCGACTGGCCCATCGACTCGCGGATGACCTTGCCGCCACCGAAGACCGCTTCGTCGCCGCCGACGCAGTAGTCGCGCTCCACTTCGATGAGCAGGTTGGTGTCCGCCAGCCGGACGCGATCGCCGGTGGTGGGGCCGTAGAGCGCGCGGTAGCGGGCACGCGAGATCTCAGACATCGAGCGCTCCTCCGACCTCGCCACGGAAGCCGGCGACGATTCGGTCACCGGTGAACGGCACCAACGACACCACGCGTTCCACGCCGGGTTCGAAGCGCACCGAGGTGCCGGCCGGGATGTCGAGGCGGCAGCCTCGGGCGGCCGATCGATCGAAGCGCAGTGCCGGGTTCGATTCGGCGAAGTGATAGTGCGAGCCGACCTGTATCGGACGATCCCCGCCGTTCACCACCTGGAGTTGCGTAACCGGGAGCCCGGCGTTGATCACGATCACGCCGTCCGGTCCGGAAACCTCGCCCGGAATCACTGATCCGTGTGCTGCGCCACTCCGCTGAGCTCCACTGCTCTCAACACCTGTCTCGCGCTCGATACCCATGTCGTTTGTCCCGCTCATTGGATCGGCTGGTGCAAGGTGACCAGCTTCGTACCGTCGGGAAAGGTCGCTTCGACCTGCACTTCGTCGACCATCTCGGCGATGCCCTCCATCACGTCATCGCGGGTGAGCACGTGGCGTCCGTTCTCCATGAGGTCGACCACGGTTCGCCCATCGCGAGCCGCCTCGTAGACCCAGCAGGTCAGCACCGCAACGGCCTCGGGGTAGTTCAGCTTCAGGCCGCGTTGACGTCGCCGCTCGGCCACGTCGGCCGCGACATGGATCAGCAGCCGATCCTTCTCATGAGGCGCCAGATGCATGGCCGCCACCCTACGCACATCCGATTTCTGCAGTGTTTCCAGCTTGTTCACCGAATGCTCGGCGTCAGGAGCGGGGCCGGCGATACGATCCGGACAGGACCAACGGACGGAGACCCGATGCCCGAACTCGCTGCAGTTGCCCCAACCTTCGTCGATATGGCCCACCGAATCGTCTGGGCGGTGGCGGCGACGACAAACACGAAGGGCCAACCGTCAACACGCGTGCTCCACCCCATCTGGGAATGGAACGGCACCGACCTCACGGGATGGATCGCCACTTCACCGGAGTCACTCAAAGCCCGGCACCTCGACGCCGTGCCCGCACTCTCGCTGACCTACTGGGACGCCAGCCAGGACACCTGCACGGCCGATTGCGACGCGACGTGGGATGCCACGCCCGAGCTGCGACGCGAGGGCTGGGATCGTTTCGCCAACGGACCGGCTCCGGTCGGGTACTTACCGTCGCTCATTCCCGGTTGGACCGACCCCGACGTTGCGTCGTTCGGGGTACTTCGGCTGCGCCCGTATCGCCTGCGCCTGATGCCCGGCTCGCTCATGATGGCCGGAGTCGGCGAACTGCTGACCTGGAGCCGCTAGTTCAGGCGCACCAGAGCAGCCAGCGGCTTCGGGGCGACGAGGCAGTACGCCTCGGTGACGATCTCCGCGACCTCGTTCCAGTCGGTCGTCGGCATATCGAGACGAACCCCGATCCATCCGCGGTGACCCACGTAGGGCG
The DNA here is from genome assembly GCA_031431255.1 of Acidimicrobiia bacterium. Lineage (GTDB taxonomy): Bacteria > Actinomycetota > Acidimicrobiia > Acidimicrobiales > JANYDT01 > JANLQX01. The sequence goes on from JANPDB010000407.1 coordinate 6,304, forward strand.
GACGGAAGTAGCGCTCGGGTCCCACGGAGGTCCACTCGGCCTGCGCCCCGATCGGAGCGGCCGCCCAGAACCCGAGCACGCCGTCACCGTGATGGTCGTCGACGGACATCACGAAGGACTTCTTTTCGCGGACAAAAAAGGTCGGCTCCCCGTGGCTCAGCCGCTCACTCGTCTCGGGGAGCGCCACGCACAACTGTCGGAGCCGGTCGATCGGCGATGCCGTCGGCTTCTTCGCTCGTGATGTCGTCACCCGAGCATTCTGGCAAACCGCCGAACCTCGTGCGATGCGTGAGTGGCTGGCGCCGCAACCATCGTTTGGCGACCGCGTTTCGGCGCAGCCTCGCGCCAACGAACCATTGGCGAACCCTGCTCTGCTCGGTGGGTCAGACGTTGACGTTGACGGTGTGCCAGCCCGTGGCGCCGTCGGGAGCGACGTCGGCACGCTCTTCCGTCTGCGTCTGCCCCTTGGCGTTGGTCGCCCGCACACGAATGGTGTGGCTGCCCCGCTCGGCGTTCCATTCGAGCTTCCACTGCCGCCACGTGTCGATACCACCATCAGCGGCGAGTGTCGCCTCGCGCCACGGCTCCTCGTCGATCTGCACTTCGACCTTGGCGATCCCGGTGTGCTGGTCCCACGCCACGCCGGCGATGGCGTTCTTGCCCGGCACCGGTTGGTTGTTGAGCCCGATGACGTCGATACGTGACCCCGTCTTGATCGGACCGAGGGCGGACCAACCGCGCGGAATCCAGTAGCCCTGCTTTTCCTCGAACGTGGTCACCTCGATCGAGGAAAGCCA